>JAEUIK010000414.1 GCA_016793185.1 Planctomycetaceae bacterium
AATCTAGCAGCAACAACAAGAACGGCGAAGTCACCATCATAGTCTTAGACATCAACCCAAATGCCAGCCACAGCACCACTGTGAGGTACGTCCACCACGACTGGCGGCGGACTAAGGAAACGTAAGCCAACAGCATCAGCAACCAGACGAACGGGCTCAATCCGTCCTTCCGCTCGGCAATCCAGGCCACGCTCTCGGCGCGCAAGGGGTGCCACGCAAACAGCGCCGCCACCAACGCGCTCGGCCAGACGCGCCCGGTCATGCGAACCAAGAGCGCGAACAGCAGCCCGGCGTTCGCCGCGTGCCAGATTACCGAGGTCAGGTGGTGCCCCCCCGACCACATCCCGAAGATCTGGCAATCCAGCATGTGCGACAGCAGCGTCACCGGATGCCAGTTGGCGACGACAACCGTGCTGGGGCGAAACGCCCAGACGATTCCCTCCCAGGTCAAGCCGCCCCGAACCATCTCGTTGTTGACGATATACTGCTGATCGTCATAGCGGAGGAAGGCAAAGCCCTCCCAGGCGGTGCGGCCGAACAGCAACAGCGTGGTCGCGACCAGTCCGGCGCCGATGGCCACACACAACCGCGGCGGCGGAGAGCCGGCACCCGACTCGGTTACCTGCGCTAGCTGCGATGCGTTCAAGCGAACTCCCGCAAAGGCGTTCCCGGCCCGGACCCCCGCCAGGGGCCAGGCCCTGGCCATCCGCGCCGACCTCCGAGCGAATCGCGCCCGGCAAGATCCCTGGGCTATCTAATTCGGCCCGCCGCGAATCTGCAAGTAGTTCGCGGCGACGCTGCGCACCGGGCGCACTTCGTGGGTTGCGAATTCCTCCCCGCGACGCGACATTGTGGGCCTCTATGGCGCGTCCCAAGTCCAAAAATCGCGGCCCCAATCCCCGCGGTGCGGGCGATTCTCCCCCCGCGCCCAGCGGGCGCCGCCCGCTCGCGGCCGCAAATCGACCCGGGGCGTGGCTGCCGGGCGCGCTGGCCGTCGCGCTCGCCCTGGTCACGCTGGGGCTGTTTGCCCCCGCCTTGCGGCTGGGATTCATCGACTTCGACGACCCCGTCTATGTCACGCAAAACCCGCACGTGCGCGCGGGCCTGAGCTGGTCCACCTGGAGCTGGGCCTGGACGAGCCTCGACGAAGCCAACTGGCACCCCCTGGCCTGGATCTCGCACCTGATCGATGCCTCCCTCTATGGCACGGATCCCGATTCCGCCTGGGGGCATCACCTCTCGAGTATCATTTTCCACGCGGTCAACGCCGGGCTGGCGCTGGTCGTGCTCGCCGCCTATACCCGACGACTCTGGCCGGCGGCGCTGGCGGCGGCGCTGTACGCCTGGCACCCCCTGCGAGTCGAAAGCGTCGTCTGGATCTCGGAGCGCAAGGATGTCCTCAGCGCCCTCTTTTTCTGGCTGACCCTCGCGGCCTACCTCGCCTACACCCGGCAAACCGCTTCGTGGCTTCGCTGGTTACTCGTCGTGGCGACCTTCGCCCTGGGCCTGGCGGCCAAGCCGATGCTCGTGACGCTCCCGTTTGTCCTGCTGCTGCTCGATTACTGGCCCCTGGGACGCGCCGCGACAGCTCCAGCGGACGCCGGGCGGACCGACACCGGCCCAGCCGACATTCGCCCCATCAGTTCGGATTCGGCCAGCGCCGAATCGGATCTGCGCGGCGTCAACTGGCGGGCGATAGGGCCGCTGCTGCGCGAAAAGCTCCCGCTCTTCGCCCTCGTGCTGGCCTCGTGCGCCTTGACGTACTTCGCCCAGGACCAGGCCGGCGCCGTGACCAAGGTCGAGTCGCTCCCGCGCGAGCTCCGGCTCAAGAATGCGGCCGTGGCCTATGTCGCCTACCTCGGCAAGGCCTTCTGGCCGCAGAAACTGGCGATCCTTTACCCCTACCCTGTGAAGGGCATTCCCTGGAGCCAGGTGCTCGGCTCGTTGCTGGTGTTGACGCTGCTCTCGGTCGTCGCGGTGGGGCTGGTTCAGAGCCGCCGGTGGAAGTTCGGCTGGTTTCCCACCGGCTGGTTCTGGTACTTGGGGATGCTGGTGCCGGTGATCGGGCTGGTGCAGGTCGGCAACCAGTCGATGGCCGATCGCTACACCTACTTGCCCCTGGTCGGGATCGCGCTGCTCGTCAGTTTCGGCCTGGCCGAGTTGTCCAATCGCTGGATCGGGCTCAAATGGCCG
Organism: Planctomycetaceae bacterium; assembly: GCA_016793185.1. Classification (GTDB taxonomy): domain Bacteria; phylum Planctomycetota; class Planctomycetia; order Pirellulales; family JAEUIK01; genus JAEUIK01. Next base: position 2,194 of record JAEUIK010000414.1, read on the forward strand.
GTCGGCTGCGCCGCGGTCGTCCTGCTCGTGGGCTGCCTCTTCGCCACGCGCGCGCAGCTGCAGCATTGGCGCGACCGGATCACGCTCTATCGCCACGCGATTGCGGTGACGAGCGACAATTTCACGGCCCACTCGAACCTGGGACACGCCTTGTCCGAGCAAGCCCTGGCCGCGCAAGATCGCGCCGGATTGCTCGAGGCCGCCGCCGAGTTCGAGCGCGCCCTGGCCATCAACGACACCATCGCTCCGAGCCACGACGGGCTGGCAGCCCTCTATTCGGCGCTGGGCGAGTACGCCAAAGCCCGGGATTCGCACCGCCGCGCGGTCGAGCTCGCGCCGCGCGATGCCAAACCGGCCAATAACTTCGCCTGGTTCCTGGCGACTTGCCCGGTGGCCGAGTTGCGGAACCCGGCCGAGGCCGTTCAATTGGCCGAGCGCGCCTGCCAGCAGAGCGGGCAACTCGACCCCTCGCAGATCGATACGCTGGCGGCCGCCTACGCCGCAGCGGGCCGATTTGAGGATGCCGTGGCCGCCTCGGATCGGGCTGCCGAGCTGGCGAAGCAACAGCGCCAAGATATTATGCTGCAGGGCATTACGGCGCGACGGGATCTCTTTCGCGCGGGGCGGCCTTACGTCGATCCCGTCTCCCCGCTGGCAGCGGCCGCGTCCCAGAACGCTACGTCCCAGCCCTCTGCGTCCCAACCGTCTGTGGCCCCTTGAGTCGGGTGGGGAGACAAGAAATCGGCGAAACGAGCGGAATCGCTCACTTTTTTCTTGACCCCATCGGGGAAACCAGTAGGATCGCCGTCGTGGCGAATCATTCGCGCCGCTTGGCAATCCGAGGGACTTCCACCTGAGGGGCTAGGGGTTGCAGCGGTTGTCCGGTTCTCCCCATTTCCGATTCATTTGTCGAAAAGGGGAGATTTTTGTTTGACAGCGAATGATTGCCTGGATAGTTTAGGCGAGACTCTCCCAACTGCGACCTGTCACGTTGGTAGGGGGACGCCCGTCAACGGTTCGGCAAATGCGGGTATTTGCCGGTTAGTTTTAATTTTCCGTTTCTTGTGATTTCGTGAAGGAGGGATGCTAATGCGTAAGCGAATCAGTGCAGCTCTTGCCTGCCTAGCGGTAGGCGTGATCGGGCTTACCAGCTCGGCCAATGCTGCTCCCGTCACCTGGAACATCGTTTCCAGTGCCAGCTCCATCTCGCTGGCCATTCCGAACCAGACCCTGACGATCACCAGCTCCTCGAGCATCGCGTCGGGGCTCATCGGCACCTCGCTGACCATCTCGCTGCGTGCCTTGAATCCTGGAACTGGGTCGGCCAGCACCCCCACCGGTTGGACGATCGGCAACAAGCAGAACGTCCAGGGTACGATTGAGACCGATACCGACTTCACGTCGAGCATTCAGTTCTTGACCGGTTCGAACATCGAAGGCATCGATTCGGGCAGCTACGCTCCGCTCGCCGACGGCAGCGCCGGCACAGCGCCGGCCGACTTCGGTACTCGCATCTATGCTGGTGCCGGTGCGCTTCTCGGTGGTTTGAATCTCGACATGGCGATCCGTAACGTGCTGTATGAAGTCGTCAGCGGTGCGATCGGCATCGGCGGCGGCGGTAGCTTCGCCGCCAGCGGGACCGACTTCGGCCTCGATAATGCGGATCTCGCCTACCGTGGCCGCAACGGCTTCGGCCTCGGCGGCAGTACGTTCGTCGGCCTCATCGGTTCGGGTACCGCCGGCATCGGTGGCCTCTCGACCGACAATTCGGCCGGTGCGGGTAGCGTCGTCGTGGTTGGCCCGAACGCGACGCTGACCCTGCCGATTACCCAGACCCTGGCGGTTCCGCTGGATAGCGACGGCTTGCTCGTCTTCAAGCTGAACGTCGCCGGCACCCTCGTGGCCACGGCCGTTGTGCCGGAGCCCGCCACGATGGGCATGATGGCCCTTGGCCTGGCCATGCTGGCCCCGGCCGCTGTCCGTCGCTGGAAGAAGCGCAGCTAAGCGTCACGCTTAGATTCGCAGTGATCCTTCGAGCTGGCCTCCTGGAAACGGGAGGCCAGCTTTTTTTAGGCGCCCAGCCTTGCCCCTGCCCGCTCGCCCGTCGCTCCGCGCCAAATGGCCCTGCTGGATCCTGGCACGGCCCGGCCCATAACGGCATTCGACGCCGAGTGCCCATTAAGTCGTGGACTCCTGGGTGAGCGCACCGAGGGGGGCACGCACGGCGACACGGCGACACGGCGAAAAAAACTTAGCGCATTGCACAATTCTTTTTGGTTTTTTATTGACTGTCTCTGCCGGTCCATTATCATCCGACGTAGCTGCAAAGCCCGGCCAACTCTGCCGGATGTGCGGGCCCGGCTGAAATGGTCATTTTTCAGGGGAGCCGGAACCTGGACCCGAGTTTGCAGACTGTCATGTTTCTGCTGATTTTTCCAGGAATGTTTTTGACAGGCGCATCCTGGGGGGTTAGCATGCATCGACCAACCGTTTGTACGCAAAGGAACAAGCCGCACATGGTCAGTTCCCTTGCGGCAAGTCGAAATCAACGGCGGGAGTTTCTGGAGGGACGCTAATCAAAAACTGCCGGGGCACGAAAGTTCAACCAGGCATCTTTAATCGGTAGTTTCCTTGATTTGACATGGGTGTCGACCGGTGCCGCTCTGGCACGGTCCCCATCACGGAGAAAATGCTCATGAAACGTGTTGCCAGTCTGTTGTCTCTCGGCGCCCTCAGCGCCGCGTTGATGTTCACCACTCCCGCCTCTGCCGATACGCTCACCGTGCAAAGCGACTTGAGCGTCCTGACCTTCGGCATCGAGATCGGCTTCTACCTCGAAGAAAACAATCCCGAAAGCTTCTTCCCGCTCCTCGTGGCGGTCGGCCAGGGTGGCGTCCCCGTGACGGGCACCCCGATACTCCCGGGCAGCAAGCTCCCCGGCCCGGTCACCCCCGGCTTCAGCAACGGCCTCTCGGCTCAGGCTGCCGGCACGATCCAGGTCACGCCGAGTGGCTTCTCGATCGACGGCGCCGCGATCACGCTCCTCGACAGCGGTTTGTGGCAGCCAGGTACCGATCAGAACCCGGACAACGCCGACTGGGACTTCGTCGCCGTCTCGGCTGACCTGGGTGCCTTCCTCGAAGGTTACTTCCTGGCCACGGAGCCGGATCCGTACGATCTGGTGGCCGTTGCTTCGGTCGATGGCTTGGTCCTGAGCCTGCTCACCGGCAACCTCACCTTGGATGGGTTCGGCGCGTTCCTCGACCCCGCCGCCACCCTGGCCCTGGAATCGGCCCAACTGGCTGTCGCTGCCAACCTCGGCAACTTCGCGGAGTCGGTCGACACCGCGATTCCCGAGACGCTCGCCCTGTCTGGCACCTTTGTCGACGGTGTCCTGACGATCCCCGTCAGCAGCTTCTTCGACATCGAGATCCCGACGGACTTCGTCAATCTGATCGGACGCATCAGCGTCTCGGGGCAGATCGTCGCTCTCCCCGAGCCGAGCAGCTTTGCTCTGCTGGGCCTCGGCTTCGCCGCTATGGGTGTCTACGGCTACCGTCGCCGCAAGTAACCCGCACGGCTAGTTGATTGCAACATCGAGCCGGCTCCCCGACCTCGGGGAGCCGGCTTTTATTTTTGCCCTCGACGACTACGATGGAGGTGGGAGGGCCGCCCCGTATTGGCTCCCCCAAGCGCAGGGCATGAACTGCGTGCCAACCGTAGGGTGAGCGCTTCTCGGCCGCGACTTCGGCCAGCTCTCCGCCGCTCCTTGGGTCCCGACGCCCGGCTAGCCCGCTATGCTTCGCCCCCAGCAAAAGATCAAGGCAGCCCCGCAGCCGGCCACCTGGTGGACCGAGCGCCGGCGGAACCTTGCGATCTGCCTGGGCTTAACCCTGCTGGTTCTGGCCGTCTACGGGCAGATGGCACGGGGCGTTTTCGGCTTCACCCGCGGTTTCTGGCCGGGCGAGGAGTTCCAGTTCATCGGCCTTGACGACGGCGACTACTTCACCACCAACTCGTACATCAAGCGGGGGCTCACACTCGAAGGCATTCGCTGGGCGTTCTTCGAGAACTTCTCGGCCAACTGGCATCCGCTGACCTGGATCAGCCTGATGCTCGACTGCCAGATCTATGGCGTTCGCCCTGGCGGGCCGCACATCACCAACATGCTGCTGCACCTGGCAAGCGTGCTGCTCCTGTTCGCGATCGCGCTGCAGATGACCGACCGCGTCTGGCCGAGCGCCCTGGTCGCGGCGCTGTGGGCCGTTCACCCGTTGCACGTTGAATCGGTCGCCTGGGTGAGCGAACGCAAGGACGCGCTCTCGACGGTCTTTGCGCTGGGGGCGATCCTGGCCTACGTCAGTTACGCGCAGCGGCCGCGGGCCTGGTGCTACGCGCTGGTGCTCGCGTTCTATCTGTTGAGCCTCTTTTCGAAGCAGATGTGGGTCACATTGCCCTGCGCGCTGCTGCTACTCGACTACTGGCCCCTCTATCGATTTCCGTTTCAGACCACGCCGGCGGGAAAGCCGGAGTTCTCGCGCCCCGGCTGGCGCGTCCTGCTGCTCGAGAAGCTCCCGCTGTTCGCCTTGACCGTCGGCTTTAGCGTGATGGTTTATTTTGTGCAGAAGAACGCCGGGGCCGTCTCCGACCTCGATAATGTGCCCT
>JAEUIK010000470.1 GCA_016793185.1 Planctomycetaceae bacterium
AAGGTCCTCTCGATCGAGTCGCTCGAGATCCAATCGGGCGAGCTGTACGTGGCCGGTACGACCCGCGCCAGCAATTGGCCGTCGTCCGATCCGGCTCCCGTGGCGCCTCCGCAGCCTCCGGTCCTCGAGGCGCGGTTGCCCGATGATCTCGAACCGGGCCCGCAGTAGTCGCCGGGGAGTTGATCGCGCCTTCGCGGCGAAAGCGGCTCGCCGCACGAACTAATCGGCCGGCCGAAATGCGGCGGCCGGCGGTCGAGCTGGTCTGGCCCCATCCGGCCGAAAACCGCTATTCTTCGCGGTGGTCACTGGCTTGTGCGAGGAGGTCGTGATGAGAGCAGCTGCTAGCGGAATTGCCCTGGCCCTGATGTTGTTGGCGGGCATTGGCGCGCACTTCGTCGAGGAAGAGGCGGGCGCTCAACCGCCGACCGCCACGGCAGCCCCCATCCCCGCGACCCTGCCCGGCGACGGCGGCGAAGTCGCGCTGGCCTCGCTCAACGCACCGATCCAAGCCGAATTGCTCGAGGTCAAGAAGATCTGGGACCAGGGGGAACACAACGCCTTCACCGATCTCGAACGGCACGGCGACGCGTTCTACTGCGTGTTTCGCGAAGCGAAGGCGCACGTGGCGCCGGATGGCGGCATCCGCGTGCTGACTTCGCCCGACGGCGCGAAATGGGAATCGTGCGCCCACCTGACGCGTCCCGATTGCGACTTGCGCGATCCCAAGTTGACGGCGCTCGCCGACGGCCGGCTGATGCTCACCGCGGCCAGCGTCCGCAAGGGAACCTACCACACGGTCGCCTGGTTCACGCGCGACGGGCGCGAATGGGGGGAGCCGACGGAGATCGGCGAACCGAACATGTGGTTGTGGCGCGTCACGACCCAGGGAGAGAACGCCTACGGCGTCGGCTATTCGACCGCCACGAACAAGTTCGTGCGGCTCTATCGCAGCGAGAACGGCGCCGACTTCGAGCCGGTGGTCGAGAACCTGTTTCAGGATCAGTATCCGAACGAGGCTTCGCTGGTATTCCTGCCGGACGAGACCGCGTTGTGCCTCTTGCGGCGCGATGCCGGGACGAACAGCGCGCAGCTCGGAACGGCGACGCCCCCGTACGAGAAGTGGAGCTGGCGCGACGTCGGGCGGCGGATCGCCGCGCCCAATCTGCTGCGACTCGACGACGGCCGGATCCTGGCGGCGGGCCGCTCCTACTCCGGCGCCGTCCGGACCTCGCTCCTCTGGCTCGATCCCACCACGGCGCAGCTCACCGAGTTCCTCAAGCTCCCCAGCGGCGGCGACTGCGGCTGCCCCGGCATCGTCGTCCACGACGGCGTGCTGTGGGTGAGCTACTACGCGTCGCACGAAGGAAAGACGAGCGTCTACCTGGCCCGCGTTCGCCTGCCGGCCGCGGGGTGAAGTGAGGATCTCGCGGACAAGCGTGCCGGAGCGTTTCTGCTGGAGCCGACGTCAGTGACGTCGGTTATGCGGGCCGGCCTCGGAGAGGCCAGCTACAGAAGAGCGCCACTGCGGCAGGATGCGCCGGGCCGGCTCAGTCCCACCACCACTGGCCTTCGGCCAGCTCGAGCTTGATCTTGGCCCGCTCGGCGCTCACCTTGCCGCCGTCGTCGGGAAGCAGGTTGTTGGAATCGAGGGCCTGCTTCGGCTCGATGTGCACGCCGCCGCCGACCGGGGTCATGAGCTGGGCGCCCTTCCAGACCGACGTGCAGGCGGTCTCGACCGTCTTCGGCGTGTTGTAGGTGCCGACCGGGAACTTTTCCTCGCTGCCGAGGAACGGCATCGACCAGCCCGCCTTGCCGTAATAGTCATGGGCCTGGATGAAGGCCGCGGCCACCGACATGTCGATCAGGTCGCGGAGTTGGGCGTAGACCGGCGACTTGGCCGCCAGCTGCGAATAGCTCTTGGTGAAGGCGGCCACGAACGACTGGCTCGCCTTGTCGGGACGCCCCGAGACGCGCCGGCCGCCGTTCCGTTCGACCATCTCGTCCGAGCCGATCAGCTTGACGCCGTCGCCGACAAGCTCCATCGCCAGACCGTCGTCGCTCGTGCGCACGCACTGGTAGTCGGGCAGGAAGTACCAGCGCTGCATGGCATTGCTGGCGATGTCCTTCGGATCGGCGCGATCGACGTAGCTCGCCAGCTTGACCGGCGGACGCTCAATCCCGATCCCGATCAACTTCATCCGATAATCGGCTTCGACCAGCACCTGCGCGAAATGCGTGTTCTCGGGCACGCCCAGGACCGTGACGTTCTGCAAGCCCAGGCTGTTGCGGATCCCGTCGACGATCTTGTCGGCGTCGTCGGGCGAAGCGTTGGCCGAGGCGAACTGGATGAACTGCTGCATCTTGGCCAAACCTTCCTTGGTCGGATCGATCGAGCAGCCGATCACCTTCGCCCCTTTGGCGTGCGGCGGATAGGCGCGCAGCGCGGTGACCAGGTCCTGCAGCTCGAGCACCGGCTGCCCCTTGCTGAGGCTGACGACGCGCCCCGTGGCATCCTCGGCCCAGCCTTCGGCCGGTCCGGCGATGACGATGTCGTTGGTTTCGGGATAGAAGAAGACGTACGAGAGGCGCGTCAGGCCGGCCAGGTAGCGCATCTCGTCGGGCAGCCGGCCGTGGTTCGCCAGCTTGGCTTCGATCGCCTTTTCCAGGCGATTCAGTGAGATCTTCCGCAGCGGACTTGGCTTGGCGACCTG
>JAEUIK010000480.1 GCA_016793185.1 Planctomycetaceae bacterium
GCGGCAGGTGGGAACGCCAGAAGTGCTCGATTATAGCCCAAGCTCGCGCCCCGGATAGCGACGCCGCAACGGATTCTGCCGGGCGGGCGCCCTTGAACCAGGCGGCGTCGAACCTAGTAGTGCAGCCCGTTCTTGCGTACATGCACCATCGGCCGGGTATCGGCGTCGAAGAGTTCGCCCGCGAGGACCTCGGCCAGGAAGATGCGGTGGTCCTCGGAATCGACGTGCGACCGAACGCGGCATTCGAGATAGCCCAGCGAGGCCCGCAGGACCGGCAGTCCCGCCGGAGAGCGTGTCAGCTCGAGTCCGGCAAACGCGGGCTCACCCGGTTCGAATCCTTTGCCGAAGTGCTTGAGGAAGCTGGCTTGCTCGTGTCCGACCAGGCTCAGGGCGAACGGCTCGCCGTGCGCAAGCCACTCGGCCAGATAGCGCTTGCTGCCGACCGCGACGGTGACCATGGGGGGCTCGAAGCCCGCCTGCATGACCCAACTGGCCAGCATGCCGGTTTCCAGCGATTGGCCGTGGGCCGACGTGCGCGCGGAGAGGATGAAAATGCCGCTGGGGAGACGTCCCAGCACGGCGGCGAGCGGTGAATGCGTCATCAAGCGATCCTCGTGCAGCAAACGTATTTTGTACCTTGTCTCGCTGGCCACTCTCAGGCCGGCGTGACGGTCGGATTCGGCAAGGGTGACACTCGGCACTGCCAGTGCCATCGGTAAGTGAGCTGCACTTACAAAGCCAGTGGCAGCCCCGTTGGGATCCAATCGCCGCCGGGGTCCGTGAAACGAAACGTCCGCCCCGCGCTCGGATCATTCTACCGCTTTCGCCCCGTGCCGGCTCTCCAACCCCTGTCGAACCTTCGCGCCATCGCCCGGTCTTACTACAATGCCGGGCTCCCCATCAGCAAGCCAATTGCCTCGTTTGGCCAGCCGTCTGGAGCCCCGCCCGGCGGTGGTCTCGTCGATGGCTGTCTGAAGAATCAATCCGAAAGGCGTTACTTTGCTCCGGACGCATCATTGCGGCGAACTGCGGCCTCCCCTGGTAGGCCAAGAAGTGACACTCTGCGGCTGGGTCGACTCCTACCGCGACCATAGCGGCGTGCTCTTCATCGACCTCCGCGATCGCTACGGCAAGACCCAGGTCGTCGTCGGCCCCGACAGCGGCGCCGATAACCAGCAGCTCGCGCGCTCGCTTCGCGCCGAAGACGTGATTCGCGTCGTGGGCAAAGTCGCCCTCCGTCCCGAGGGGACGACCAATCCCAAGCTCGCCACCGGCGAAATCGAACTGCGGGCCAACCGCGTCGAGTGCCTGAACAAGAGCGCGACGCCCCCCTTCCAACCGGGCGCGATCGATCTGCCCGGCGAAGACCTGCGGCTCAAGTATCGCTATCTCGACCTGCGCCGTCCCGTGATGCAGCAGACGCTCGTGCTGCGGCACCGCATTGTCAAGACGATGCGCGATTACTTCGACGAGCACGACTTTCTGGAAATCGAAACGCCGATGCTGGGTCGCAGCACGCCCGAAGGGGCGCGCGACTACCTCGTCCCCAGCCGCGTGCATCCCGGCGAGTTCTACGCCCTGCCGCAGTCGCCACAGCTCTACAAGCAAATCCTGATGGTGGCGGGCTACGACCGCTACGTGCAGGTCGCCCGCTGCTTTCGCGACGAGGATCTCCGGGCCGACCGCCAGCCCGAGTTCACGCAGCTCGACCTGGAGATGTCGTTTGTCACGGCCGACGACGTGATGGGGATCATCGAGGGGCTCGTGGCCCAGGTAGCGAGCACCGTACTCGGACATAAAATCTCGCTTCCGCTGCCGCGGATGACCTACGACGAGGCGATGGAGCGTTTCGGCCACGATGCCCCCGATCTGCGGTTCGGGATGGAACTGATCGACGTTACGGACCTGGCGGCCGAAGCCGAGTTCCGCGTGTTTCGGGCGGCGGCCGAAGGAGGCCTGCGCGTGCGCGGGATCAACGCCAAGGGGGCCGCGGCCAAGTACTCGCGCAAGAACATCGACGATCTCACCGCCTGGGTCACGCAAGACTTCGGCGCCAAGGGACTCGTCTGGTTCAAGGTCGAGGACGACGGCAAGCTGGCCTCGCCCACGGCCAAGAATTTTGAGCCTGGGCTGCTGGCGCGGATTGGCGAACGACTCGGCGCCGAGCCCGGCGACTTTCTGCTCTTCGTGGCGGACAGCTTCGAAGTCACCTGCAAAGCGCTCTATGGGCTGCGCAAGCGCTTTGGGCAGGAGCTGCAACTTTACGATCCGCAAGCGATGCATTGCTCGTGGATCGTCGCGTTCCCCATGTTCCACTACGACGAAGAGTCGAAGTGCTGGGGGGCGATGCACCACCCGTTCACGGCCCCGCTGCCCGAGCATCTGGAGCTGTTGAAGACCGACCCCGGCAAGTGCCGTGCTCAGGCCTACGACCTGGTGATCAATGGCTCGGAAGCGGGCGGCGGCACGATCCGAATCCACGACCAGCAGGTCCAGCAGTCGGTGTTCAGCCTGCTGGGGATCGACGCCGAGACCGCCAAGCAGCGGTTTGGCTTTCTGCTCGACGCCTTGCAGTTCGGCGCGCCGCCCCATGGAGGAATCGCGCTCGGCCTGGACCGCTGGGTGATGCTCTTCGGCGGGCTCGACAACATCCGCGATTGCATCGCCTTCCCCAAAACGCAGAAGGCGGCCGACCTGATGACCGGCGCTCCAAGCGAAGTGGATGCCAAGCAGGTGCGCGAACTGGGGATCAAGCTCGACAAGAAGAGCTAGCGCGAGCTCTGCGAACTGGGCCCATCACGGCCACCGCTCGCGCGGCCAGGGTTCGGGAAGTCACCTGACCTGCAAACTCGCACCGCCTGCACGCTGCGACCTTTGGGCAGGCGTTGCAAGCATTGGTGGCAGGGACTGCGGGCCGGCGATAAACTGGAGCCGAGCGTCGAATGGTGTCGTCGCAGTTATCGACAGGTGGGTACGTCCATGAGCAGCGAACTATCCCCGGACCGCGATGCTGTCGTCAACAAGCTCGTCGAGTTCGGCCATTTCTCGGATCGACGGCAAGCGCTGGACCATGCGGTTGACCTCTTGCAAGAAGAGGCGGCAACCCTGTCGGAACTCCGCGAGGGACTCGCATCCCTGGAGCGGGGCGAGGGGACTCCTTTGCGAGTTGCGGTGCGCAGCCTACGCGAGGAATTGGGAGTTCCGGAAGACGCATGAATTATCGGGTCGTGTTCCAGCCGCGCGCCCTGGCTACTTGCGCGCGCAGCACCGAGATATCGCCCAGCAAAGTCCAGAAATCGCCGATCGCTGGTTCAATCGCTTCGTTGCCGCGATCGAAAGTCTTGCACACCATCCAGAACGGTGTCCCATTGCTCGCGAAAGCGCGCAGCTGGGGCGAGAGATCCGCCAGTTGCTGTTCGGCCAACGTGGCGGGGTGCGTCGAGTCTATTTCGTAATCGTCTCAGACGAGGTACATGTCCTCTGCGTGCGTCATGCGGCGCAGACTGACATTACCGCGGAAGACTTACTCGACGAGTGACGTATTCCCGGCTAGCCGACATCACGGCCACTGCTCGCGCGGCCAGGGTTCGCGCGGTTCGGGGTAGCCTCGCGTGGGACGCGATTCGCGCGGGGGACGCCCCACCATGAAGGGCTTGGCGAGCACCGCCCCGGCGATGAAGCCGCCGATGTGCGCCGCGTAGGCCACGCCCCCCTCTTGCGAACCGCCCCCCAGCAGCCCCATGCCGCTGATGAGCTGGAAGAGAAACCACATTCCCACGGCGACCCAGCCGGGCACGACGGTCATCATCCGCAGCAGGATCACCCGCACTGGCCGCTGCGCATGCAGCAAGAGATAGGCCCCCATCACGCCCGAGATCGCCCCCGAGGCGCCCAGGCTGGGAATCAGAGCGTTGGCTCCCTGCATGTTCATCACCACGTGGCAGAGCGAGGCGACGATGCCGGTCAGCAGATAGAACAACGTGTAGCGGAGGTGCCCCATGTCGTCTTCGATATTGTTGCCGAAGATCCAGAGGAACCACATGTTGCCCAACAGGTGGGGAATTCCGCCGTGCATGAACATCGACGTGAGGAGCGTGAGGTAGACCGAGATCGGCGTCGGCTGCAGCCCCGGCGCGCGGAACTGCTGACCCGAGATCGGGTCGCGAATAATCCGGTCCTCGGTGACCTTGTCCTCGCCCGTGGCGATCTCGGCCGGGACCGTCGAGTACCTGTAGGTGAACTTGTCGTTCTGCCCCATTCCCTGAAAAACGACGAACACGAAGACATTCAGGGCGATCAGAATGTAATTGACGATCGCGGTGCCGCGAAGGTCGGAGTCGTCGTCGCCGATCGGGAAGACCATCGCGAGAGCCTTTCAGGCGTGCCTGCCTGGTGATTGTGCCTGGGATGCGTACCGGCAATCATCGTATCGCGCGTGGAACGGCTCGCAATGAGGGGTCGAGACGACTACCGCTTCACCTTCTCGATCAGAAACTCCACCACCTGTCGCTGTTGGCTGTTGCGGTTCGCCGCCGCCGGGTCGTCGGCCAGGATCAGCCGGCACTCGATGCCCGCGGCCTGGCAGCGGTCGGCGATCGCGATCGCGTGTTTGGGGTGGTGGACGTAATGCCCGCGATCCTGCGACGGGGTATTTGGCCGGCCGCACGCGCAGGCGACCGGCGGATCATCCTGCGTGATCAGGTTGATCATGCTGCAATCCTTCATGATCTTGTCCCCCGCGGGCGTTTGGGCTTCGTCCGCCGATTTGAAGCCGTAGAATCGATCGCGATCGAGCACGGAACGTTGAAAGGGTGAAGGCCCGACGACCGCGTCCCAGTCGCGCAGATCGTACGAAGCCTGCCCGTCGAGCGCGCCGGCGGCAGCCAGGCGCGACGATTCGCGCAGCACCGGGTCCGCCGCGTTGGGATCCGCCAGGTCGTCGTGGAATGCCAGCCAGAGACTCGTGCCGGCACCGGCCGAACCGCCGAAGCTGGCGATCCGCTGCGGATCGATGTTCCACTCTTTCGCCCGGCTGCGGATGTACTGCACCGCCCGGGCGGCATCGCGCAAGATGTCCTGGATCGGCGCGTGCTCGCGGAAGCGGTAGTTAAGCGAGGCAAACGATACGCCTTGGTCGAGGCATTGCTGGACGACCGGTCGGTTGCGAATCTGCGACTTGTCGCCGTTCACGAAGCCGCCGCCGTGGATGAAGATCACGAGCGGGGTCGGCTGGTCGGACCTGGCCTGCCAGAGATCGAGCTTGTTCCGCT
>JAEUIK010000623.1 GCA_016793185.1 Planctomycetaceae bacterium
AAATCCGACGGCACGAACTCGGTTGTCGCGTCCAGTTCGAGCCCGGCCTGAGGCTCCAGGGCGAGAGGCAGGTCGAGTTCGGCGTCACTCCCCTCGGCCAGCAACTGCGATTCTTTCTCCTCCAAATCGGCCAGGGGATCGTCGGCCGCGAACGCCTCGAACTCCGGCGGTTCGGCGGTTGTCGCTGCTGGCTCGTCGAAGGAAATTTCGTCAAACGACAGCTCATCGCTCGGCGCCGCCGCATCGGCGGGCGGAACCGCCCCACCGTCGCGTGCCAATTCGTCTTCGAGATCGAAGCCCTCGACAGGCTGCGGTTCGGCCGCGGCGTCCTGGACTGGTCCCGGGATGTCGTCTGGAACCTCGACGTCCGCGGCCAATTCCAGGTCATCCAGACCGCCCGGTGCCGATGGCTCGAGGGCCGGCAGATCGGATTCGAACTCGGCAAAGAGTTCGTCGTCCACCGCTGGAGCGGCGTCGCCGGCTCCTGGCTCGGCGGAGGAGGGTGACGCGACCGAGGATTCAGGCTCGGCGGCAGCCTGCGGACTTTCCTTTTTCTTTCCCCGTCCGAACGGCCACCAACCGCGTTTGGACTTCTTTGCGGCAGGCTCGGGCGGCGCGGCGGACTCGGCCGAAGCGCTCAGATCGAGCTCGGACTCCCCCAAATTCAACTCGTCGCCCGGCTCCGACAAGCGCGGCTCAGCGGTCAGTGGATCGTCGACCCATGCATCTGCCGAAGCCGAATCAGCTCCGAAATCGAGTTCGGACGGCGCATCGCCCAGGTCGAGCTCCGCCGATTCCTCTTCGAGTTCGAACGCCACGGGCTCGCCGGCGCTGGCTTCGGCGGGGGACGGACTTGCTTCCGCAAGCTCGAGATCGAGAAAGAACTCGTCGTCGTCGTTCTCGGCGGCGATGCCCTCGGGGGGAGGACTCTCTGCCGATGCCGATTCAGCGGCGGCCGCTGCCAGCGGTTGAGGCGGCTCGTCGAAAGCGAGGCCTGCAAGCTGCGAATCGGAAATCGGCGGCAACGGGTCGAGCTGGCGTGCCGCGTCGGTCACGATCGGCTCGGCGATGCTCAACTCCCACGGCGCGACGGGGCCCGTCGGCAGCGGCCCTTGATGGAGAATCGGACCGTCCGGCTCGGGCTTCGGCTCGGGCTCGTCGAGCGCCAGGCCTTCGAGTTCGGCCGCGTCGAGCGCCAACTCGTCGGGGCTGAGGGGAGGCGGCGAATCGGCCGAACTTGCGTCGGCCAACTCCAGGTCCGCCCCGTCCGTGAGCGGCAGATCCCCCTCCTCGATGTCGAAATCCAGCACGAGATCTTCGTCGGGATCGTCGAGAGGCGGCAGGGACCCGCTTGTCGGAGATTCAGCGTCTTCGGCAATCTCGATCGGCGGCAATTCGTCGGGCGTTTCGCGAATCTCCGCGAGCGGGGCAAGGTCGTCATCCTCGATCGCAAACTCGACCGGTTCGGACGCCTGGTCGGCAGCCCGCGCTAACGATTCCAGGCTCAATTCAGCGTCGGCCTCAGGTTGTTCGGCGATCTCCAGTTCGAGCGGCTCGAGTTCCAACGCCGCGACCTCGTGCGAATCGTCAACCGTGGGCTGGCTCGGCGACTCGGGTTCGAAGGCAATTGCGAACTCGTCCGCCGCGGCTGCCGGCACCGGCCCCGCCTCGGTTTCGAACGACAGCTCGTCGTCGATCCCGGTGAGTTCGGCAAGGTCGGGCTCGCGGGCCAACGGCGGAACACTCGCTGGATCGTCCAGCAGGAATCGCAAGTCCTCGTCGTCGCTGACCAGCGGCGGCAGATCCGACTCGGCCTCCCGGGGCAATTCGGGCGAGGCGGCAATGGGACTCTCCGGCTCGTCAACCGCAGCCGGCGTCAGCTCCCAGCCAAAGGCATCTTCTTCGCCCAAGGCGGCCAGATCATCCGCCGGGACGCCCGCCTGTTCCTCAGCAACGGCCGGCGAGAGCTCCGATCCCAGCAAAGAGTTAGTCGAGATCTCGCGACTCGAATCGTCCGCGAGCTCCAGCGACAATTCGTCGGGGGGCGCGGCGGGAGACTCAGCTGGTTCGGCCGCCGGCGGCAGTTCCTCATCCCCGCCAGCGATTGCAAAGCCCAGTTCTTCGTCGTCGGCGGCAACCGGCTCGACGTCAGGCTCCAGCGCGAGTTCGAAATCGCTCTCCGCCGCGATCGATAAGTCTTCGAGCGCCGCCTCGTCTCCGGCAACAACGTCGTTGAGCGATAACTCGGCCGAATCGGCGTCGGTCGCCTGGCCGTCGATGGGCTGCACGTCCGCATCCCAGTCGAACTGGAGATCCTCAGAATCGCTCGCACCGCCGGCAAGGGGCTCGATCTCAACGGCTGAATCCACAGCCGCCAGGCCCAGCTCTTCGTCGTCGGCCAGCGAAAGGTGATCGTGGTCGATCGGAGCGACCAGCGTCTCGGCCGCGCCGGGCGACGCGGACGCTTGCGCGGAGGCAACATCGAGCCGGCGATCCGAGGCGGGAAGCTTGCTCGCAGCGCCGTTCACCAACTCGTACTCGGCCGCGAACGTCAGGGGACCGATCGTGAATCGCCCACCCGGTTCGAGCACCTTTTCGGTGACGCGTTCCTCGGCGACGAAGGTGCCGTTGGTCGAACCAAGATCGCGCAAAACGACATGTCCATCGCGTTCGACCAGTTCGCAATGATTCCGGCTGACCGTGGGATGGACGACCATCAATTCGGCGTCGCGATGGCGTCCGATGCGGGCGGGAAGCTGCAATACCACTTCTTGTTTGGTGGCGCGGCCTCCAACGACGACCAGCTTGGTTTTCATCTCAGCGTCTCGCGCGCGCCGGGGCCGGTCATGGTCGCCCCCGGTTCAAGTCGAACCTTGCGGGGGCCCCGACAGGTGACAAAACCTCAATATAGGCACGCGGAAATACGGTCGCAATAAAAGAGGCAAGCTCGGCGAACTGGCCGAACGGCCGGAGCGAGGGCTGTGCCGAATCTGTCGAATATCCGGCAAAATGGCCCCCGGAGTCCGCTCGACCGGGCGTTAGCCGCCGGCCGTGAGCTTGAGACCCACGATGCCCGCGATGACCACTACCAGACAGGCGATGCGCGCCGGATTGACGGGTTCGGCGAAGAGAATCATGCCGCCGATGGCGGTGCCGACGGCGCCGATGCCGGTCCAGATGGCATAGCCGGTTCCGACCGGGATCTCGCGCACCGCCAGTGCCAGGGCGAAGAAGCTGGCGATCATCGTGGGAATGGTGATGAGCGTGGGCACGGTGCGCGTGAAGCCGTGCGTGTACTTCAGGCCGACGGCCCAGCCGATTTCGAGCAAGCCGGCGATGACGAGATAGATCCAAGCCATGACTGCGCTCCACGGAAAAAGAAAAAGCGGCACGGCCCGAACGATCGGTTCGAGCCGTGCCGCTGAAAGTGACCCGCTCACGCTGAGCGCGAACTAGAACTGCGGCAAGGCCGCTCCCATCTGGGTGGCCATGGTGCCGATGACTTTGAGGATCGCCTCTTCGCCCTCGAAGTGTACCTCAATGCCATTCTCGCGCGGCTTGACCGTCAGATCGATGCGATCCTTGGTCCCCTCGAGCGAGCTGGCCATGGTCGCCATCGTGGGATCGGCGTCGGCGCCTTGCGGCATGAGGTTGATCAGGGCGGCCAGCGAACCGGTGAACTGGACCGGCGGGACGGTCTTGTCCGCGTCGGCTTCGGACCGATCGATCGCCTGCTTGATCAGCTCGAGCGCGTCCTTGCCCATGGCCAGGTAGGCGCGCTTTTCCGCGACGCCCACGACCAGGTCGATGTCGTCGCCCAGCAGCTTGGCCAGGGATTCGCCTTCCTCGCCGGGCAGCGGCGGGACGGAGGCTCGATGGAACGTCACGCCCTTGTGCGTGGCGACGTTTTTCTCGAAGCCGTAGAAGCCGACCTGGGTCTCGAGCGTCTCGATGAACTCGTCGATGACCTTGGTGACTTCTTTCTCATCGGCGACGGCGCCGCCGGCCACCAGCGTGTAGGGCCCCTTGCCGACGAGCGCCATGCCCGCGTCGATTTTGCCCGATTCGACGGTCTTTTCGCCGATATCGACGATCTTGTCGACGAAGCCGTTGACGACCTCGTGGACCTCATCGCCGCCGGGAACGCGTTCCTTGATCAGATTCTTCAGCTGATCGCGCAGCGTGGCGACCGCTTCCTTCGCACCGGCAATGTCATCCTGGCTGAGCGTCAGGTTGACGTTCAGGCTGGCCGCCGAATCCTTGACCAGGAACCCGCTGTATTGGGTCTTGCCGCTGCTCATCTGGGCGAGGCTGGCCGCCGCCTTGCTTTCGGGCACGACGGTCATGATCAGGTCGGCCAAGGTCTTGCCCGACTCGCGATCAATCTTGAAGCCCATCGTGATCTGGTCGGTGTCTTCGAGCAGTTCCGCGATGGCGTCCATCTGCTGCTTGGCCAATTCGCGGGCGAGCTCCTGCTGCTTCTCGTCGAGCTGCGGGAGAGCGCTGAGATCGGGCAGAGCGCTGGCGCCGGGGAGCGCATCGAGGCCGGGGATGCCGCCTCCCTCGAAGCCCTGTTCGAGGCCGATCTTTACCTGCTCGATGGCGAGCTGGCGGAAGATCTCGGGAATATTCTGAATGCTGACCTGCACGGCCACGTCGTACTTCGCTTCCAGTCCGCCGAGGAGCTTGACGGGATCCTTCGGCAGGTCTTGCAGGAACTCGGTTCCGAGGCTGGCAAAGGTCCATTCGCCGGATTGCTTGAGATAGAGCGCCTGTCCCTGCAGCTCGACTTTCCAGGTGTCGTCGCCGACGTCTTCGGGCTCGCCGGCCACTCCGCCGATCGCTTGTACGAACTTGTCAAGTTCCTTGATCGGGAGGAAACCCAGCAACTGGAAGGAAACGCCGTCGGTGCTGGCGGCCATCCCCCAGGGCTTCTTCTTGTCGAGGCCCACGAGCCCCTGGCCTTGAGTGACCAGCGAGAGGAGGCCCTCGAGTCCCTTGCCCATATCGGGCGTGCCGGACACCTGGCCGACGAAATCGAGATCATCGATCATCTCCTGGTAGTTCGCCAGGGAGACGACGATCAGGGGTTTCATTTCGTCTTGGGCGCTTGCCCGGCTGCACAACAGCAGCGCGACGGCCACAGCCGACAGGAATGTTCGCTTCACGGTCAGGGTCTCCTCGAAAATGCGTTGAAGGAAGGCAACTCGCGAAACGCGGGCCCGCCCGGAAAAGGTGCGCTTGAGAGCCAGTCCCTGCGATGTCTCGCTAATACCCCACGGGCTGGGCCTCAGTTTTACGCAACCTGGGGGAAATACTCCAGCGGTTGGGTCTTTTTTGCGGCTTTCCACGGGCGTAGCGCGGCTGGCGGCGCGTCGAGATATCCCCCCGCACGGCGACTGGACCGGGTCCGGCAAAGGGGTTTACGATACTCCTTGACGCCTGCGCCGCGACCGCCGCCCAGGGGGCCGCCTTCAGGGATCAACCCCCCCCCCGCCAGCCGCATGTGGGCAGCCGTATCCACAGGGGAGGCCCTTCGCATGGACCTGTCTCATCAAGGGCGCGCGCGCGCCACGATTGCCAGGGTATTCGCAGCCTGCTTGATTTGCTTGTCGCCCGGAATCCGGGGAACCGCGCTGGCGCAACCGCCGGCGGAGTCGCCGACCCCGACGACGGCGACGGAACCCGCGCCCGCTCTTACGACCCTCGTGCTCGGTTCGGCCGAGCCCTACATGCTGGTCGGAGGCAGTCAGGGGCGACTCCTGCCGCGCGAGCTGGCCCGGCAGGCCGCGCTGCTGGCCGGGCGCGAGGAACTGGGGCTCGCGACGCGCGACCTGACCCTGCGTGAGGCCGCGGCGGAGGGATCCCCCGCCGCCAAACGGATCGACGTGCAAACGGCCGACTTTCGTGGCAAGCGCTTAAAAGTGCAATTGATCGATCCCGCGCGCAAATCCTCGCGCTCGATCCTCGACGAAGAAATCGCGCTGCCGCTGCTCAAGAACGACCACTTCGATTATGTCGCACTGGTCGTAGCCAGCGAAGCGCTCTCGCGCAGCAAGATGGTCGACGCCCTGCGGAATGCCGGCTTCAGCGGCGAGCCCAACAAGCTCGACACGGCCGTCGCCGTACCGGAACCGGCCGCGAAGCACTTGGGCGAGCTCAACCCGTTCTCGCAATTCGCGGCTCTGCGCGTTGTGCATGCGCTGCAGCGTTCGCAAGGTGAATCCCCCGCCACGCTCGGCGCGCTTGCCCGCGCTTACGCGCACCTCGGCCAATTGACGCAGTTTCATCTCAACGCCACCCACAAGGCCTTCAAGGCACGGAGCCTTCTCTATGCGCAGCGGTTGGTCGCTCGTGCGCCGGACGACGCCCCGGGCTACTGGCATCGCGGTTACGCGCTGGCGTTCGCGGGACTCCATCAGGCGGCGCTCGATGACTTTGCGAAGGCCCGCGAGCTGTCCGCGGGCGCGGAAGGGGGGGCCGCACCCGCATGGGCTCGGCTGGCCGAATTGCACTGCCGCTTCGACGAGGATGCTCTGGCCAAGGAAGCGCGGGAGGGGGCGGATGCCGAGCGGCAATTGGCGTGGTTCCTGACTTATCTCACGGTCGAGCACGACAACCTGGGTCCTGCCTACGCGCTGACAATCGGCCGGCAGGCGCTCGAGCAGGTTCCCGACTGCTTTCGCATCGTCGATTCGATGTGCGATTTCGAGGGAGTCAGCAACTTGCACGTCACGACGACGGTGGGTCCGCAGATGCTGGTGCGGGCGATCAGCCGCCGCGTCCGGGCGATTCCGGAAATGCCGGCCGACCTGGCCGACTTTATGCGCCAGATGCGCACAGCGCGAATCCGCAACGAACCGGGCGAGGCCTGGCAACGCGACATTTGTGCCCTGTTCGAGATGCACCCCGAGCTGATCGAGCGGCTCGACCAGGCGGCCGATCCCGCCCGGCAACCAGGCGAGCCTTCGTGGAGCATGCTTGCCCGGCTGATCGACGAGACGACGTTCGTGCAGCTTTATCGCCGGATCGACTTCGTGCGCGGTTCGCTGGGAATGCCCGTCGACGAGATGGTCAAGTACGCCAAACCGATCGCCGCCGAGCATCCTTACCACGCGTTCATCGACAGCCAAGCCATCGACTACCGCCGCCAGCCGGCCAAGTACTGGGTCCACTTCAAGGATCTCGATTTGTACGACGTCGAGCTGCCGGCCGTGAGTTTGATTCGCGGCACGTGGGACACGCCGCACAAGTCGCGGATGCAGGGCCGCAAAGCCTGGCTCAAGGCCTACGACCATCTCGACGAAACGAACCGCGAGCTGGAGATCCAGCTCAACAACGCGGAGGCCAAAGACCGGGTCTTTTGGGCCAAGTACCTCGTCGGCACCAGCCCGCACAACCCCCTCGCGCCGGCGACGCTGATTCGCAACGACTGGGAGAACGCGGGCGACGAACAGATCGCGAAGTGGAGCGCCGACTACGCGCAGCAACCGCTGGTGACCGGGGCCCTCGCCAAGCAATACGCCAAACTCAAACGCTCCGACGAGGCCAAAGAGGCCTATCAGCGGTACATCGCCAAGAGCCCGGACCAATGGGCGTACGTCGAGTTGGCCGATCTCTACCTCGACGAGGGGGACGTCGCCCAATGGAACGCCACGCTCGACGAGTTCCTCAAGCAGGAGGACTTTGCCCTCTCGCATGCCAGCGTGCAGGTCCGGATCGCCAGGTACTACATGGGCCAGCAGGACTTCGAGAAGGCGCGCCCCTATGCCGAACAGGCGGCCCAAAGCGGCGCGAGCTGGGCCATGCTGTGCGCGGCGGATTGCCTGGAAGGACTGGGAGAGTTCCGCGCCGCCGAAGAGTACGTCGCCCAGAACGCTGGCCGTTACGCCCGCCAGCAACCGACCTGGTTCTTCTGGTGCAAGCGTACCGGCCACGGCGATTTGCAGCAGGCAACCGCCTTGGCGAACGAGTACTTCGCGCAAATCAGCCCCCGGGCGACGGCCGACGATTATCACACGATGGGAATCTTCAATCTCATGTCCGGCAAAGAACTGGCCGCGCGCGGCGCCTTCCGGAAAGCGTTTCAACTCGCGCCCGAACCCTATCTGGCCGTACACGAGGCGCTGCTGGCCGATGCGGCTGGCGAAGCCGCGGAGCGCGACAAGGCGCTGCAACTGGCCATCGATACGCCCGTCCCCAAGAACGACGGCCAACCGTTTAACGAAGCCTCGATCGCGCTGGCCAAGATGTTTCAACAGGCGCTGGCCGGGGGCGACGGGTCGGCCCTGACGCGCGAGAAGCTCGATCCGGTGCTCGACGCCGTGAAGAGCAACGGCCCAGGCACGATTGCCTACTTCACCGCGCGATTCCTCGAAACCCACGGCGACCAGGATCTGTCCAAGAGTTACTGGGAGCGCTGTGCTGCGCAAAAGCTCTCGCTGACGCACATCCTGGGAATCGAGCGGCTGCGCAAGGGTGGGCTATAGTCCTCGGCGAGGCGTGGGGCGGGCCGTGCGCTTCCGCCGGGAACCGCGCACTTGCGCAGAGTGACCGCGTTAGAGTCGCAGCATCTCAAAGAAGGCCTGGGCCACCCCCTGCGGATCGCTGGCCAGCCGCCAGTAGACGAGCGACACCAGTCCCAGCGACACGGCCACCAGCAGTGCGCCGGACGGATTGCGGGAAACCTCGAGCCGCTGCAGCGCCCCGGACAGCGACCGGCTGAGGCGCTGCCAGCCTTCGATGTTCTGTTCGTCGTGCGAGGCGACGAGCGACAGATTGCGCAGCGGCGGGAAGGCCTCCATGTGCAGCTCGACGCCCAGGCTGGGCATCACCACGCTCCCGCCGGCCCAGCGCACCTCGGGATCGAGCGCCGCAGTGACTTCAGCCAGGATCGGCCGCAAGACGTCGGCCGACACGTTGTAAATTACCAGGCGCGGACGCTGGATGAGTACGACCAGAGTGACGCTCAAGACGTAAAAGGCCAGCAGCAGCACCCAGACGAACGTGCCGAAATTGCCCACCGCCTCGGCCGGCAGAAACAGTTCCATCGGCCCGACGACGATCAATCCTCCGACGCCCACCGCCAGGGCCGCCGTGTCGCGGCCGCCGGTGGTCACGAGCGGCCTTCGCGCGAGATTGATCAGACCCAACAACAGCAGGTAAACCGCCAGGGGCCCAAAGGCAATGCAGTTCGCCAGGGGATCGAAGAATTGGTTCACGCGCGAGCCGGTCAGCCAGGTACGGTATCTCACGCGGCCGACGCCGGCGCGCTTCGTCGAGATGACCGTCATCGTAGAAGCCGGCACCGCGCCGGTCAACGCGGCTCAGAGCCGGCTTGCGTTGCAATTTGCGAAAGATCGCTGATGATGATGGAGTCGTCGCCGCTGGCGACACCACCGGACCGGCACCACTAGGACGACGTGAAATGCCGCCCCACGAACCAGCCTCTGCCCCCTCCCCTCGTACGCCGGCCGAAATCCTGTTCGACTTGAATCAGGACTGCGGCCCGGACCTGGAGCAGGCGGTTCGCGCCGCGCAGCAGCGCGGGCGGGAGATCATCCCGCAGTTGATCCAGGCCATCGACGAGGCCACCGACAGCGCCCTGCAGGGGGAGGTCACTGAGGGAAACGCCCATTTCATTGCCTTGGTCCTCCTCACGGAACTGCGCGCCATCGAAGCCTTGCCAGCAATCATTCGCTCGATGACGCTGCCGGAGGGGGGCTCCTACGATCTCTACGACGACGCCGTGACTGAGATCTTCTCGCGAACTCTGGCTGCGCTGGCCGACGACCGCGTCGACTTGATCGATTCCGTTCTGAGCTGCCGCACGACCGATTTGTTCGCGCGGTGGGAGGGAGCAACGGCGCTCCTGATGCTGGTGCGTGACGGCAGCCTGGCGAAGGAGGATGTCATCGAGCGGTTGCGCAAGCATCTGCGCCAGGCGATCGCCGACCGCGACTCCGATCTGGCGACCATCGCGGCCACGGATCTCGCGACCCTGCGCGCCCCAGCGGCTCGCGGTGAGATCGAAGAAGCGCTGCAGCGGAATCTGATTGACCTGGAGATCACTTCGGCGGACGACCTCCTGAAGCAGTTGGCGGCCGAAGAGCTTCCACTGGCCGATCTGCTCGGACATTTTCACCCCAGCGGAATCGCCGACGCGATGGACGAATTGCGGAAGTGGCACCTGTTTGCCGAGGAGGCCGACGACGACAGGGAATTCGAGATGTTTG
>JAEUIK010000727.1 GCA_016793185.1 Planctomycetaceae bacterium
AGGATTGAGTGCTCGGCCGGTCCCTTCTCAAAAGAGTTCGCGCGCGTGTCGCCGTCGCCCCAACGCATCGCCTCGCTCTTGGCCAGCTCGACCGAGATGCTCTACGCCCTCGGTGTGGGTGACCGGGTCGTGGCGATCAGCCATGAATGCGACTTTCCCACTGCGGTCACCGCCAGGCCCCGGGTCACGCGGGCGCGGATCAGTAACGCGTTGTCGAGCCAGGCGATCGACGACGCGGTTCGCGAGACGTTCGGCGCCGGCGGGTCGCTCTACGAGATCGACGGCGAGCAGCTCGCCCGCCTGCGTCCCGATTTGATCGTCACGCAAGCCCAGTGCGATGTCTGCGCCGTGCGTTACGCCGACGTCGTGGAACTTGTTGAGAACGATCCGCGGCTGCGGGGAACTCCGATCTTGGCCCTCAACCCGGCAACGCTCGGCGAGATCCAGTCCGATATCCAGCGCGTGGCCGACGCGACCGGCGTCAGCTCGGCCGGCGGCGAGCTCGTCCAACAGCTCGAGCGGCGGGTGGCAGCGATTCGAACGCAGACGGCGCAACTGCGAGCCGATCATCGACCGCGCGTCGTTTGCATCGAGTGGCTCGAACCCCTGATGGTCGCGGCCAATTGGATGCCCGAGCTGGTGGAACTGGCGGGGGGTGACTACCGCCTGGCGCGTGCGGGCGTGCATAGCGTCTACTCGCGCTGGGAGGATGTGTGCGCCTACGATCCGCAGGTGGTGGCGGTGATGCCGTGCGGCTTCGATCTGGCGCGCACGCGCGAGGAGGCTCCCCTGTTGCGAGACCTCCCCGGTTGGAATCGATTAGCGGCCGTGCAGGAAGGCCGCGTCTTTCTGCTCGACGGCAACGCCTACTTCAATCGATCCGGTCCGCGAATGGTCGAGAGCCTGGAGATTCTCGCACATTTGCTGCATCCCGATTCGTTCCCGCAGCCCCGGCTGGCCGAGTCCTGGGATCGCGTGTGCGCTCGTTTTTGACCGGACTGAATCGCGCGTAATTCGCTGGGGAACATCATGCTGATTCAGACGTCCGTGCGAGAACAAGTGGGGACGATCACGCTCGACCACCCGGCCCGGCACAACGCGATCGGCCGGCAACTTGTCGACGAATTCCTGGCGGCGCTCGACGACCTGCGCCGGCAGGAGGCGCGGGTGGTGGTGGTCCGCGCCAGGCCCGATTGTCGAGTCTGGTCGGCCGGCCACGACCTGGACGAGCTCGACGCCGCGACCGATCCGCTCGCCAGCTCGGCCACGCTCGACCGGCTGCTGCGGGGAGTCATGACCTCTCCCGCGCCGGTCATCGCAATGGTGCACGGTTCGGTGTGGGGAGGCGCGACGGATTTCGTCTTGAGCTGCGATCTCGTCGTCGGCGATTCGACCGCGCAGTTCACAATGTCGGCCGCGAACCTGGGCCTGGCCTACAACCTCGAGGGCCTGCGGCGCTTCGCGGCGCGCTTGCCCCTGCACCGCGTGCGCGAGCTGTTCTTCACCGCCACGCCGGTCACCGCTGCCAACGCGCATGCCTGGGGGATATTGAACCATCTCGTGCCGGATGCCGAGCTCGAAGGGTTCACCTATTCGCTGGCGCGCTGCATTGCCTCGCGGGCGCCGCTGGCGATCGCCGCCGTGAAGGAGCAACTCCGGCTCCTGGCCAGCGGCGCGGAGTTGACGCCCGACCTCCTCGCGCACGTCGATGAGCTCCGGCGGCGCGCTCATACGAGCCCCGACTTCGCGGAAGGGCAACGCGCCTTCCGCGAAAAGCGCAAGCCGGAATTTCGCGGCGAACACTAGCGCCGAGCACAAAACTCGCCGCCAACTGCCCCGAGCCGGGGACCTCAGGTCCCCGGAGTCAAACCGCGTAGCCACGTCGATTCCGGCGCAAGCTCCCCGGGCCTGAGGCCCGGGGCTCGGGAATCGGTCTCGGGGGTTGCTCAGGCTTCGCCGGGGTGCTGGATCTTGAAGACGACCCCGGCCAAGGCGCCGCCGATGAACGGACCGACCAGGTAGATCCAGAGGTGGCTGTAGTTGCCGCCCCCTTGCAAAGCGTGGACGACAGTCAAGCCCGTGCCGACGGCCGGGTTGAACGCCCCCCCCGAGATTCCGCCGACGGCGACGGCGCCGGTCAGCACCGTAAAGCCGATCGCCAGCCCGTAGAACGAGTTCCCCTCGGTTCCCTTGGCGGTTGCCACGTTGAGCACCACCAATGCCAGGGCGAAGGTGTACAGAACTTCGACGAGCACGGCTTTCCAGGGGAGCACGCCTTCGCCCGGCGCGATGGGGCAGGTCTTATCGAGGACGAGGTACACGACGAAGGCAGCCGCAGCGGCCCCCAGGATCTGGCTGACGACGTAAATCGCGAAGTCGGCCGGCGACACTTTGCCGCGAATCAGGACGGCCAGCGAGACCGCCGGGTTGTAGTGCGCGCCCGAAATGTGCCCCCCCATGAAGATCATCACCATCAGCGCGCTGCCGATGGCGACCGGCGCCAAGGGAGCTGCCGCGAGCACGGCAAACCCAATGGTCAGCACGAGAAAGAATGTCCCAATAAACTCCGTGAGGTAACGATTCATACCTGCGTCCTTTGCAAATGAATGATCGATGTTGGTCGCTGCAGGTCGCCGCGAGCGCGGCAGCCGGGAGAGGGCCCGCTTGTCAACCTCGCGGCAGATCCGGACGCCGAGGGCGCCGCCGAGCGCGGAGGCTGAGTGTGCATATCCCAACAGATTCTCGAAACCTGTCAAGTCCTGGCAGGCAGGCTGGGCCGCGGCAGTTCGCTAGCGCATCGCCGGCGCACGCGGGTCCAGTTGGCGCGCTTCGAGGGGCACGCCCTGTTGCGCCAGGGGATTTGCCGGGAGAGCCTGCGGTGCGGCCAATGGCAGCCCGGCGGGCGGTCTGGCTGGCGTCGCGCCGGCCATGCTTTGCCGCTGCCGTTCCTGGGCGAGGTGCTGCAACAACTCGGGCGTGGCCCGGTCGAGGACGATCACATCGCTCGGGGTCTGCGGCTTGCCGGGCTGTCGGACGATGCAGACGATCTCGGCCGCTGGATTCGCCTGCTGGGCAGCCAGCAACGCCGGATCAGCCAGTCCGGCTGGCGCCGCCGCAGCCAACGGATACGCCGGATCGTCGGGCACGACCATCCGGCTGCCCGGCACCCCGCCGGCCGGCGCCGTGGCCTGCGGGGCCGACGTTTCAGTCGCACCGGTGGCGGTCACCGCCAACGGCATCTGCTCGGGCATGTGCGGCGGCAGCGGATTCAGATTGGATGCGGGCGCCGCTCCGCCGACTAGCGCGGCAGTCGCCGGGCGATAGAGATCGCTGAGGCCGGCGTTGTCGAGCAGTTGGTAGACGTTCGGCAGCGCGGCGTAAAGCCCCTCATTGTCGGCCGGATCGGCCGCGTTGCAGACGCCGATCACTTCGCCGTTGGCGTTGAACAACCCGCCGCCGCTGCGCCCCTGCACAGGTTGCCCAGCGACTTGCAGATTGGGAGCACCGAGGTATTTGTCGACGGTCGTGATGCGGCTCGACCGCAGTGTCGGGTCGTCGCCGTTGTTGCAGCCGGTATTGAAGACCGCATCACCCGGCTGGGGACGTGTGCCGGGGGCGGCCAGGCGGGTCACGGTCGCAGGTACGCCCGGGCGAAAGCTGACGAGCCCCACGTCGGTCGCCAGGTCGTAGCTGATGACTTCGCCGGTCAGGCCTTGCGGTGCGCCGGGGCCGAACATGTCGACGAGCACCGTTCCCTTGCCTTGCGATTCGCGAAAGACGTGGCCGCAGGTGAGAATCAGCGCGTCTTCGCCCCGCATGTCAATGATCGTCCCGGAGCCTTTCGACGAGGTTCCCCCCGGCTCTTCGATTCGCAGCCGCACGCTGGCGGCGAGCAGCTTGTCGGGGAGCGGGCGATCGCCGCCGGCCGCAGGTGCCTGCTGCAGTTGTGACTCGGTAAGCGCGCCGACGGTCGAGGACTTCCAGCCCGCGGCCTCGCCGGCAGGTGAGGCGGCGGCCGCAAGTTGGGCTGCCGCCATTTGCGCGGGGAGCGGCTGTTCGCTTTGAATGCCGACGAGCTGCGGTAGTTCGCCGCTCGGAGGAGCGGATTGCGCCGCTTGATTCGCTGTCGGTCCCTGCGCCGCGAGGACTTCCGCCTGGAAGGGCTCGTTCGGTTCGCCCTGGGGTTGGACCTGTTCGCCGCGCGCCAAGCGTGGCGTGCCGGTGGCTCCCATCGGCTGGCGACCGCGGACCGAGCGTGCCGCATTGGGCGGACGCCGCGCCGGCATGACGGCGCCCAGCGCGTCGCGTACGGGCCCGCGCTGCGCGGCCGGCGCTACGGCCGTCGCGGTTTGCGGCGGAGGAGCAACTCCGCCAGGGGAGGCCCCTCCGGTCGGAGCTTTGGCCGCTGTGCGGAGCATGGTTTCGAGCTGCGTTAGGGGCGTCACGCCGAGCGTGCGATCCACTTCGCGCCCGTCGACCACCACGACGAGGCAGGGAATGCTCTCGACGCGATACTGTGCGGCCAACTGCGGCTGTTGATCCACATCAATTTTTTCGACCGCATGGCCGCGCCGTTCGAGTTCGGCGATCACCGGCGCCATTTGCCGGCAGGGGCCGCAATGCTGGGAGTAGAAGTCCAGCAGCTTGGGCTGCGAACTCACGGCGGAGAGCGCGACTGCAATCAGCGTTAACGAGGCCATCGGTTCCCTCCATGGATCACGCGGCCGCGAGCGGCCGACCAGCCTCAAAGGCCAGCGACCGACCGTGCGCGCTGTGTGCGACCGGGGGGAGCCGACGGAGAGAGTCTCGGCGCGGGCCCGACGAATCACGTCGGGCGCAGCGTCGATTCGCTGATTCCGGCGACCTCCCTGTCGCCAACGGTGTCCGTTTCTCTGGTCGAGTGGCCCGGCATCCTGCCAGGTCCGAGGCTGCGAGCCTCGGTCAGCACTCGACCGCGGGTGAGAACGGAATCACTGCTGCGCGTACTCGCGTACTCGAGCGACCTCACGATCCTTAGTTCTGTCGCCCCCGCAGGTGCAATAATGTGGCCTGGGTTGGAAAATCTTACAATCCCAGTCCCAGCCGCCGGATCCGTTTCGCATGCGGCCGCTGGCCATTTTCTCGACGCACGGAGAATCGCGCCGCGGTATTCGTGCCCGCCGACGGCGATTCGCCGCCGCGGAATCGCAGATCGTGTGCCAAACGGGGTGCGGGTGGTCCCACGCGCGAAGGGTGCAGCGCTCTGACCAATGCGGCCTGCCGCCCCTTTCCGCGGTCAGGGGATTGCTCGGGGAGGCCGGCGCGCGGCGCGCATGCCGCACCGGTCGACCGCGACAGTCCTCTAGCCACAACCGCCAGCATGGCGTAGAGTTCGGGCGCGGAACCAGGTTCGGTTGCGCGCGATGGTTGCGAACCGCCGCCGCGGTCCGCGCATCGCTATTTCCAGGTGCCACGGTCTGCGCACCGCCAGGTCGGGGAGTTCCATGTCGCGCGGCAAGTTTTTTCTCACCACGGCCATCGACTACCCGAACAGCCGGCCGCATATCGGTACCGCCTTCGAAAAGATCGGCGCCGATGTGCAAGCACGCTATCGCCGCCAGCAGGGGTACGACGTCCGCCTGCTGATGGGCAACGACGAGAACACGATCAAAGTGGTGGAGCGGGCCGAGGCGCTGGGGCTTGAGCCCAAGCCCTATGTCGACGACATGGCCCGGCAGTTTCGCGAAGTCTGGGACGCGCTGGAAATCTCCTACGACGACTTCATTCAGACCAGCGAAGAGCGGCACCGCATCGGCTGCCAGCAGTTCATTCAACGCGTGTACGACGCCGGCGACATCTACAAGAAGAACTACGAGGCGCTCTACTGCGAAGGGTGCGAGGAGTTCAAAACCGAGAGCCAGCTCAATGCCGAACGCCGCTGCCCCAACCATCCGCAGCGCGATCTCAAGCTGGTGCAGGAGGAGAATTACTTCTTTCGGCTCTCGAAATACGGGCCGCGCCTGCTCGAGCACTACGCCGCGCATCCCGAATTCATCCAGCCCGAAAGCCGCCGCAACGAAATCGTCAGCCTCGTCAAGAGCGGGCTCGAAGACATTTCGATCAGCCGGCGCGACTTCACCTGGGGAATCGATATCCCGTGGGACGCCGAGCACAAGATCTACGTCTGGTTCGACGCGCTGCTGAATTACATCACCGGGATCGGCTACGGTACCGACCCCGCGCTGTTCGCCCGCTACTGGCCGGCCGACGTGCACTTCATCGGCAAGGACATTACCCGCTTTCACTGCGCCCTCTGGCCGGCGATGCTCTGGAGCGCGGGCGTGGAACTCCCCCGGCAAGTCTTCGCCCACGGCTTTGTCTATCTCAAGAACGAGACGACCGACGAAGTGCAGAAGATCTCCAAGTCGCTGGGGAACGTGATCGAGCCGCTCGATATCGTGCGGAAGTTTTCGAGCGACGCATTTCGCTATTACTTCATGCGCGAATGTCCCTTTGGGGGCGACGGCGAGTTCAGCTTCACCCGCTTCGCCGGCAGCTACAACGGCGATCTGGCCAACAACCTCGGCAACCTCTTCAGCCGCACCGTGTCGATGGCCCTCCGCTATTTCGAGGGACAGCTCGCGGGCTCGCAGTCGATCGCGCCGGAGGAAATTTTCGCCGGTATCGACCTCCCGGCCGTCGTGGCCGAGATCGCGGGTGAGATCGAGGACTGCCGCTATGCGGCGGCGCTCGAGTTGATCTGGCGCCAGGTGCTCGATACTGGCAATCGCTACATCGAAGAGCAGAAGCCGTGGCTCTTGGCCAGCCCTGGCAAGCCCGAGTACGACCTCGAAGCCTGCCGGCGAGTGATGGTGAACCTGGCTGAAGGGGTGCGCGTGGCGGCGATCCTGGTGAAGCCGTTCCTGCCCGACGCCGCGGCCAAGCTCTACGCGGGCTTCAACTACCCGACGCCGTTTGCCGAGGCGACGTTTGCCACGGCGGCGCGCCGCCCCGTCCTCACCGAAGATCTTCGCGTCACCGCGCCGTTGACCGACGACGGCAAGGTGACGCCTCTATTCCCGAAGATCGACCTGAAAGCCGAACCGGCCGCAGGTAAGAAGTAACGGCCGGTCTCGATGATTCCTCGGCGAAGTTGCGAACGTCGCGCACGAGAGTCCCTGCCGAGCCTCGGGCCTCAGGCCGGGGGAGATTGCGCCGGAATTGGCATCGCTACGTTGCTCAGCTCCGGGGACCTGAGGTCCCCGGCTCGAAGAGTGTTGCATGCGCGGCGCCGTTTGCGGCATCGCGGATCGTTCAGTTGCCGGCTCAGCCGCCGACGAGCGCCGATTCGCGGACGAACTTGACGCTCGGCTTGCCGCCGGCGCCGGTCAGGTGCTCGGCCACGAAGCGTTGCCGGTCGGAGCGCTCGGGGACCTGGAAGTTGTCTCCCTTTTGCAGGATTGGCCGACTGTCGGGCATCTCGCCGAACGCCCGCTCGCCCGCGATCTGGCAGGGAAACCAGTGTCCCTGGCCGCTCGCATCCTCGAGATAGAACTCCGGGTAGCAGTGGCCCGGCACCCAGACCGTTCGCGCGGGGACGTCGATGTTCCGGCAGAGCGCGACGAAGAGCGCGGTCATGTCTTCGCAGTCGCCGATCTTGGTCTTGAGGGCCGCTGCGGCCCCTTTGAACTTGCCCGCCTTGTAGGTGACGTTGCTCCGCACCCAATCGTAGAGGGCTTCGACCTGCTGCCAGGCCGGCGCGTCGGCGTGCTGTTTGAGCGTCTCCTTGGCGACTGCCTTGATCTTGGCCTGCTTGATCTCGATGCCGGGGCTCGCTCCCAGAAAGACGCGCGTCGCCTTGTCGAGCTTCTCGGGAATCACCAATGAGCTCGTATCCGCCGGGGGCAGCAGCCGCTTGCGCGTCACTTCGAGGGTCACGATCGCGTGCGCTTCCTCTCCGGCCGCCAGGTAGGGAATGTGAACGAACATCTGCAGCACGGTCGTTCCCAGGTCACGATAAGCCACCTCGCGCACCGAGGCCGAGATGTCTTCGCTGACGACCTTCACGTGCTGCTCGGGCCAGTCGACGGGAAAGGGAATGCTGCCGGTGATCTCGCGGCAGGGGCCCGACTTGGCGGTGATCACCATCCCGACGCGATACTGTTCGGTATGCTCTTCGCCGAGCCGGATCTCGGCCGGCGCCGTCTGCGGACGCTGGGCAAACGCGGCATCCACGGGCAGCCCATGCAGCGCGAGCATTCCCGCCGCGACAATCAGCAATCCGACTCGTATACGATGGATCATAGTGAGCGCTTGACCGTCCAAGGAGCGGGAGAAAATGC
>JAEUIK010000735.1 GCA_016793185.1 Planctomycetaceae bacterium
CGCGTGACATTGTTCCTGCGATCCTTGCATCGGGCGTGTCTCCTCTGGGGCGCTCTGAGCGTGTGTCGGGCAGCGGCGGACGAGAGTTTTCGCGTTCCCGCCGGGTTTAGCGTCACCCAGATTGCCGGTGACGAGCTGGCCCATGATATCTTCTCGCTGACAATCGATCCGCGCGGCAGGATCGCGGTCTCCGGTCCCGGCTACATCAAGCTCATACACGACGACAATGGCGACGGCGTCGCCGATCGTGCGAGTCTGTTCGCGGCGCTTCCCCGAAGCGGGGCCCAAGGCATGTGCTTCGCGGGCGACGAGCTGTGGGCGACCGGCGACGGCGGCCTGTTGCGCTTTCGCGATGCCGACCGCGACGGCACGGCCGACGGCCCTCCCGATGTCGTCGCAAAGCTCCGCAATCCCGAGCATGGCGCCCACGCAATCCGGCAGGGGCCCGACGGATGGTTCTATGTGGTGTGCGGTAACGACTCGGGGCTGGGGAGCGAGCATGTCCGTTCGCAGTTCTCGCCGGTCGCGGCTCCGCGCTGTGGAGGGATTCTCCGCGTCTCGCCCGATGCACGGCTGAGCGAGGTGGTCGCACATGGCTTCCGCAATCCCTACGACCTGGACTTCACGCCCGCGGGGCAACTGCTGACCGTCGACTCCGACGGCGAACGCGACCAGCACCTCCCCTGGTACGAGCCGACGCGCATGTTCGACGTGGCCGCCGGCCAGGAACATGGCTGGCTCGAAGGGGGTTGGACCAAGAGTTGGAGCCGGCCCGAGTACTTCTTCGACAATGTCGACCGCGTGTGCGAATTCGGGCGGGGTTCGCCCACCGGGTTGGTTGTGTATCGGCACCGTCAGTTTCCGCTGCGCTATCGCGGCGGCGCCTTCGCCGCGTGCTGGACGTTCGGCCGCGTCTACTTCGTGCCACTGGAGGCCGACGGTTCCACCGTTCGCGGTCAGCCCGAGATTTTCGCGGCCACGACCGGCGAGAATGGATTTGCCCCGGTCGATCTGGCCGTGGGTCCCGCCGGAGAGCTGGTGGTGGCCATCGGCGGACGAAAAACGCGCGGCGGGGTCTATCGAATTCAGTACGCCGGATCCGACGGTGAAACCTCCCCCCAGGCCGATTCCGCTGTCGCCCCCTTGCAGGCCGTGCTGGCGGCCGATCAGCCGCTGGCGAGCTGGTCGCGGGCCACCTGGTTGCCGCTCGCTCAAGAACTTGGCGAGCAGGCGTTTCTCGACGCCGTCGTCAATCCGCAGCTGTCGGCGGACGAGCGGATCCGGGCCGTCGAGATCCTGACAGAGCGTTTCGGCGGCGTCTCTCCGCTGCTGGCCGCCAAACTTCCCGCACAAGACGATCCGCGGCTCGTCGCGCGCATTGCGTGGGGGATCGCTCGGAGTATCGCCTCCGGCAAGCTCGACACCCTAGCGCGATCCGATGCCGAGCGACTCTTTTGCCAACTGAGCCACCACGAATCGCCGCTGGTGCAGCGATCCGCCTGGGAAGCGCTGACCGTGGTCGAGCCGATCTCGCTCAGTCCTGATTGGGAGCGAGCCTTGGCCAGCGGCGACCGCCGCGTTCGCGCGGCAATGACCGCGCGCCTGGCGCCGCTGAAGCGCCGCGCCTTCGGGCGATGGACCGCCAACATTTTGGAGGGCACATCGAGCCTGTCGGACGCCGCCAATTTGCGCGCCGTGTGCCACGAAATCGCCGGCCCGAACCGGCTGAAATTCCTCGCTGGTTGCGTCGCTCTGTTCGAACGTGCTCGCGATCCGCAGGTCCAGCTCGAACTCCTCCGCTGCTGGCAGTTGGGACTGGGAGACATCCGGATCGAAGGAAAAGGGCAGCTCGAGTTTCCCGGTTATACGGCGGACCGGTTAGCGGTGATCGAGGAACAGCGCGAGCAATATGCCGCCCGGCTGAGCGCGGAGTTTCCGTTTACTGATGCGCGCGTCAACCGCGAAGCGGCCCGCACGCTGGCGATGCTCCGCGCGGCGCCGGCCAGTACCGCCGAAGCAATCGCGCGCCTGGCACTTGCCGAGCCGAACAGCAGCGGAACGTTGCACTACCTTTTCGCACTGTCGCACATCCCCGGCGAGCGCACCGCGGTATGCACGCAACTGACAGCCGATGCGCTCGCTGGCTTGCACGCCAAGCTGGTGGGCCGCGGCGAGTATCCCAGCCGGAACTGGACGTCCATCGTGCAGGCGGGACTTGCCGGGCTCCTCGAACACGACCCACAACTCGCCAGCGTGTTGGTCGAGCATCCGGAGTTTGGTCGGGCCCAACAGGTCGTTTTCCTGGCAAAGCTGCCCGCCGATTTCCAGGCTGCGGCCGGGCGGCGCCTGTTCGAACGTGCACGCGAGGCGCAATCCGACGAAGCCTGGACGCCGGAATTGATTACCGCCTTGCGCGAGCTTCCGCCCGCAGCGCTGAGCGAGCAGGCTGTTCTGGCGGAGCTGCGCACGCATTGGGACGATTTCCGCCTCCGCGACGCGATCGCGTTCTGGCTGGCGCGGGGCGGCAACGTGACGGACCGAGCCCGGCTCGTCGAGGCACTCGGCTCGCCGCAGCAGGAGGTGGTCGAACACTCCGCCCGAGCACTATTGGAGATGCCGGGCCCTGGCACGACGGCCGAGGTCGCCGCGGCACTGACCGCCTTGCGGCAGGCTTCGGCGGGCGAGCCGCGACTGGAGGCGGGCGCCGCCGGCCCACGCGATTCCGAATTGGAGCTGCGCCTCTGGCGGCAGGGCGAGCCGCTGCGACGGCGACTCGACCAGCTCCTCCGGCAGTGGAGCGGCGGAGACCGCAGGCCCAACGATTCGCAAACCAGTTACCGCGACTGGTTCGCCTGGTTCCGCCAGCAGCACCCCGACGAAGCAGAGAAGATCAGCGGCGCCGGAATCGACGAGGCCGCCTGGGCCGCGCGGCTCGAGGCCATCGACTGGGGGCGTGCCGAGGCCCGAGCCGGCAAGAGCGTCTTTGAAAAACAAGGGTGTCACCGCTGCCACACGGGGGATAATCGCCTCGGACCTGATCTGGCTGGCGCCGCACAGCGAATGACGCGCGCCGATCTCTTCGCCGCGATCTACGATCCGCAGCGCGAGGTCGCGCCCCCCTACCGCACGACCTTGCTGGCGACGCGCGCCGGCCAGGTGCATCATGGCCTGATCATCTACGAGTCCCCTGAGGGAACGCTGCTGCAGACGACGCCCGACACGACGATTCGAGTCACGGGCGACGAATTGCTCCTAGCGCAGCCTAGCGCGCGGTCGCTGATGCCAACGGGCTTGCTCGATCCGCTAACCGACCAGGAACTGGCGGACCTGGGGGCGTACCTCGCGAGTTTGACCACCCAGCCGGCGGCGGGCCGGTAACGCATGCAACCGCCGCATTCGGTCGTAAGTACCTGGCTATGCGCACCAGCGTTGCGCCAGGGATTCAGGTCCCCGATGACTCCTTCTCCGCTTCCGCCGCATTGCTCAAGGCCCGGCCGGTCGCGGGATCGATCTCCAGATCGAGATGCTGGGTGTCGTCGGTAAAGAAGAAGAACCCGTACATCATTTCCTGAAAGGTCTGCTGGCCGTTACGGACAGACTGGGTGGGATCGGGGTTGTACGGATTGAACGGCGAATTGTCGAAGTGCGCCACACACTCGATCTTCGTGCCGGCGGGAAATTTTTTCTTACCGGCGTCCCAGCGATAGCTCATCTGCCAGTCGAAGCTGTAGTTCGGCACCGCCAGCAACGTCTCGACCGTGCCATCGGGGTATCTGGCAAAGAACGTCATGTCCTTGCCGCGGAGGTGCATGTGGCTGAACATGCCGATGCCGGTTGCGGGATGCGTGAACGTCTGCTCGGCAACCACGCGATGATGGGGCGCGCCGGGCGGAATAACGAACTTCTTGTCGTTGACCTGAAAGTGCTTGATCTCCTTGTCGATCTTACCTCGGCAGAAGACCAGTCCGACCGACGTCTGATCGGTGGCCGGTTTGCCGGTCGTCACATAGTGG
Source organism: Planctomycetaceae bacterium (assembly GCA_016793185.1). Lineage (GTDB taxonomy): Bacteria > Planctomycetota > Planctomycetia > Pirellulales > JAEUIK01 > JAEUIK01. The sequence continues at coordinate 4,014 of JAEUIK010000735.1, forward strand.
ATTTGCAAGACGAGCGCCGAACCCCGTTTGATGCAGAAGCCCTGACCGGGGTCCATGACCATCGGGTCGCCTCCCGGCACGAAGCCGGTGATGAACTCGGCGTCCTTGACGCTGACGCCGTGGACGGACGCGAGGTTGGCATGATGGACTACCTCCGGGTTACCCGGCAGGATCTCGATCTTCTGCACCCAGGTATCGTGCTGGAAGAGGTGCGGCAGGAACTCGTAGCGGTACTTGACGTACCCCTGCGCCGGAATCTCGGCGGCTTTGCTCATCGTGATAACCATGTCCGGCTCGCCGATCTGCCATTTGTCGGTGGAGAAGGCGCGCGGCGCGGGGGCCTTGGCCGGATCTCCCTCGGGTGCGCCTCCGCGAGCCCAAGCAATGATCGTCGCCCGCTCGACCGCCGTCAGTTCGCGGCGATTGACGATTTGTCCTTCTTGCTCGCGGCTGGCATAGCAGGGAGGCATGCGTTGTTCATGCACCACCTCAGCGATCATCTCGGCATTGGCTTGGGCATCGGCATAACTCAACAGGGCAAACGGCGCCGTGTTCCCCGGTCGGTGGCACTCCTGGCAATGCTGCTGGAAGAGCGCTGCCACATGTTCCGAGTAGGTGACGCGGTCCGGACTCGCCACGGCCAGCGGCGCGGGAATCAAGCACCCGTCGACCGGGGCTTCGGCCAGCGGTGCATCCTTCCCCTCCAAGACGGCCTCGATCGCCTCGCGCAACGTTTCGCGCGGGACTGCCGCCGATTGCCCCGCCTCCTGGCCCGTGGGCAGGTCGACTCCACCGCGATAGCGAAGCTTCTGATCGGCATCGAGCACAACGACCGTGCCGACCCGGTCAGCCCCCACCGCACGTGCCGCGGCGCCGTCGAAATCCTTGACGAAGGGGAACTCGCAGTCGGCCTTCACCGCCTGGTAGGCCATTTCGACGACCGAATCCGCCGGCGCCACATTGATCGCCAGAAACTGCACGCCTCGCCCACGGTAGGCTTCGTCCAACGCCTTGAGCTTCGGCAAGAGACGTTTCACTTGCGGGCAATCGAGGCTCGTGAAGGCAAGGACGTAGGCCTGCTTCGCGCCGAAATCGTCGAGCGTCCGCGCAAGATAGCGAATGTCTTTGAACGTGAAGCTCGGAACCGCTTCGCCGAGGGCCAGCGGCGCGCTGGCCGGCGCCGAGGGGCTCGCGCTGGATGCGTTTTCCTTCTCGACGCCCGACGCCGGCGGGCCTCCCAGTGCCGAGATCACGACGACGGTCCAGAGCCATGCCGATCCACCGAAGCGATACATACGAAACTCCTGGCGGGAGACCTCGCTGACAGCGCAGGACCGCGAGCCAACCGCCCGCGTCCTGGAGCCCGGTTATACCCATTGTCGCCAACGGACGGCAAATCGACGCGGGGTTGCCCCGCCGGCTCGATGCCCGGCGCCCCATAGACGCCAGGGCACTCGGCCCGGTAGTCTCACGGGGAAACCTGCAACCCTTTCTTTCCCTGCACGGGTAGAAACGAGCATCCGATGGCAACCGCATCCGCCCGCCATATCCTGGTCGACAGCGAACAGGCCTGCACGCAACTGAAGTCCGAGATCGTCGGCGGCAAGGATTTCGGCGCCCTGGCGGCCGAACACTCGAAGTGCCCCTCGGGCCGCCGCGGGGGTGACTTGGGTTCGTTCCGGCCGGGGCAGATGGTGTCCGAGTTCGATCGGGTCGTCTTCAGCGCCCCCCTCAACGAGGTTCAGGGGCCGGTCAAGACCCAGTTCGGCTGGCACCTGATCGAAGTCACCAGCCGCACCGCGTGACGGGCGGCGGACTGGCCGGAGTTGAGCCGCACAGTGCGTCAGTGGCCGGGCTGCGCGTCAGTGGCCGGCCTCCCGCTTGCCCCTGGGTTTGTGCCGCCGCGCACCGAAAGGTTCAGCGGGGTCGAGAAAAAAACCGGTCCGGTCGACGGACCACTGCGGGGCGCGGCACGGCCTCCAGCCCAGGGGGCCGACTCCGCAGCTATTTCACTTTCTGTTCGAGGAGCCAATCCTCAAGGATCACGTGCTCGACGAACGGAGCGCGCAGCAGGATTGCCCGCGACGAGAGCATCTTGGTCAGCCACTGCCGCCGGGCGAGTTGCGTCATCGCGCGTCGTCCCAGGCGGGTGGTAAAGCCCCGCTTCATCTGCGCGGTCACGTTATCGCTCAGCCGCTGATAAGTGGCGGGCACCAGGTTGGGTTCGGGCCCGACGTGGATGATCGTTTCGACCCCCGCCGACAGCGTTTCGCAGATGCCGTCCCAGAGACGCTGCGGATGATCGATCCAGCGATTGAGGATGTCGCGACTGTTGAAGTCGTTGTAGCTGGCCTTGCCGGTGACGAGCGAAACGAGCGTCGGCTGGGGCGTAGTGAACCCGCCGGGGATGGTATGCATGATTTCGCCGGCGCGGTTCTGCAAACCATGCTGCCAGAGCAGGGGAGTGTGCAAGGGGGGCCAGCGGTTCGGATTCTTGCGCAGGTGGACTTGCTCGGGCACCAGGCTATGCATGCGTTGCTTGAAGCGGTCGACGGTGCTGCCCTGGCCGATCAGCAGCATCGTGTTCGGTGCCATCTGCGACGAGATCCCGATCACGCCCGCCCCCTCGGTGTTGATCTCGAGGCAGAGCTTGCGCACGGCGTCCATGCTTAGTTCGGGCCCGCGGGAGAAGAGCACCCCCATCGTGCAATTGCGGGCCAGTTCGATGCATTCCGGCGACATCGACAGCGTCGGCGCCAGGAGATGCTGCATCTTGTAGACGTCGCTGGCGATCAGCGCCGAGACTTCGCCCAGGCTGTAGCCCAGCGCCATCTTGGCCTTTTGCCAGTGAATGTCGAAGAACTGCTTGAGCAGTTCGATCTGCGCCAGCTCCATGGCGACGATCAGGCCGACGTCCTCGCCAAACGTCTCCAGGACCGACTCCTGGCGATTGCGGACGCGGGCGATCAGGTCGACCTTCCGGTGGAGGATATCCGAGGCAAACCGCCCCGTCTCGTCGAGCCAGCGGTGCACGGTCGGGCCGTACGCAGGGTGCTCCAGCAATTCCGCGCTGCGGCCCAGATTGGTGACGTTGTAGCCCCGCAAAAAAAAGGCGCTGTTCTTCAGGCGATCGGCCAGGTCAATTGCCATTGCGAGTCGGGTTCCTTGTGCGTGGCGACAATGGTTTCCAGCGTAGGGTAACAGCCCGCGGCTGGCAACTTGCCGAGCCCCTATGCGCACGCTAGAACGGGCGAAGCGCTGAACGTTCGTCCTCTGGCGCGCGCCGGGTCGCAGTGCCTTGATGCATTGTGCGGATTGTGAGGCCGAGCAGCAGGCGCGGAGGACGCGGTCCGAATGCGGCGACCGCCACCCACAGCCACGGCAAGTCGCTCCAGGAAGAGCACGTTCACATGCAGAATCCTTGCGATCTCAGCGGCCAAACGGCCGTCGTCACCGGTTCCTCCTCGGGCATCGGCCGCGCCATTGCGCTCGAGCTGGCCGCGGCCGGCGCCGACGTACTGGTTCACGCCCGGCATTCGTCGCAGGCCGCGCGCCGCGTGGCCGACGAGATCGTCGGCCTCGGCCGCGCCGCACAAGTCGTAATGCTCGATCTGGTCGATCACGCCGCCCATTCCGCGCTCGTGGCCGCCGCCTGCGAATGGCGTCCGCAGATCGACATCTGGATCAACAACGCCGGCGTCGACTTGCTGACGGGAGCTGCCGCGGGGCTCACCTTCGAAGAAAAACTCGAGCAGGCCTGGCGGGTGGACGTGCTGGCCACGATCCGCCTGTCGCGGCTCATCGGCGCCCGGATGCAGGCGCAGGGGAAAGGCGTCATCCTCAACCTGGGCTGGGATCAGGCCGACCACGGCATGGCGGGCGACAGCGGCGAACTGTTCGCCGCCACCAAGGGGGCGGTGATGTCGTTCTCCAAGAGCCTGGCCATGTCGTTGGCTCCGCAGGTGCGCGTGAATTGCCTGGCCCCCGGCTGGATCAAGACGAGTTGGGGCGAGACGGCTTCCGAATACTGGCAACGACGGGCCGTCCGCGAAGCACAACTGGGTCGCTGGGGAACGCCGGAAGACGTGGCGCGAGTCGCCCTGTTTGCCGTCTCGCCGGCGGCGGGGTTCCTGACAGGACAGACCCTGGACGTGAACGGGGGACTGCTGTTCCGCAACGAACGGCCCCAGCCCTGAGTCCCCCAGCGGCACGAAAAAAGCCCTCGGGGGAAGATTCCCCCGAGGGCTTCTGAGTTCGGCAGGACGGTTTTGCCGCGCCGCGGCAAAATCGCGCGAGACTACTTCTTGGCGGGAGCCGGGAGCTTCTCGACCTTGAGCTCCTTCTGGAGCTTCGCGGCGGCTTCGTCGGCAGCGGCTAATGCCTTGTGAATCTCGGAGCAGCAATCAGTGACCGCAGCATGGTCGGCGCCATCCTTCGCGCCGTGCTTGTCGAGTTCATCCAGCTTCGCCAGCGCGGCCTTGTGGGCCTTTTCGATCGCGGCGAGCTGCTCCTGAGCTGACGGAGTCTTGGCCGCGTCCTTCAGCGACGCAAACGCCTTCTGCGAGTGTTCGACGTTCGAACGAATCGCCTTGGCGTGCGCCTGCGTGACCTCGGCGGGCACCGGCTGCTCGGCGGCGCCGTAGTAGTTCAGGATCGCGGCATGGTCCATCGCGTGACGCGTGGTCGAATGGCCGGTGTAAAAGTGGTAGTCCTGACCGAGCGACTTCGAGGCGGCGCCACGAATCTGGGCCGAGGCGGGGGTCGGCAGCGCGGCCAGCAGACCGCAAGCCACGAGGGCGGTGACAAACGACTTCATCGCAAAACTCCTTGCTCTGAAAAAGAGACCGTGCGCGCCGGCGTTCCTCGGCATGAGGTCCTGAACGCGCCTGAATACGAACCCGTCGAGCTCAAGAGGATCCGCGGCTGTCGATTTCGACGCGCGCCGGTCGGTTCCGCACTGCTCCGTCCGGCCAAGGTTGCCAGCCGGCATTCAGGATCCGCACCGAGTACCCGGTTGCGAGCGTGCGTCACGCGGGCCAGACCGTCGACTTCCAAAACCCAACGAACATCCCCACACGTCGCTGCGCCCGCCTGCGCGGCTCGTGAATCTCGAATATCCTAGCACCGCCCTGGGGTGAGGCAAACGACGGGCGGAAATAGGCAAGATTCGCGGAATCTTGAGTTTTTCTTGGCAAACTCGCGCGCGAATAATCGCTGCGATCGGACCGACAGCGAGAATCTCTCCCCCCGTCGCGGGGAGGCGCGGCCGGAGCATTTGCCTGGCCGGGCGCACCCGGGAGGAACGCTAGAGAGCGCACGATTGAATCACGGGCCCCGCCACAGCCAATCGGGCTTAGAACTGGAAGTAGATGAAGCTCTGCACGGCCGTCGGCCAAAGCGTCGCCAGCGCCAGGAACGCGATCAGATAGATCACCGTGCGGAGCTGCCACGACATCGTGTCCAACCGCCGGGCGAAGCCACCAGACTGGTAACTGGCCGTGTGCAGCACGATGAACGCGCCGATCATTCCGAGCGCGACGAACGGATTGACGTTGCCCGCCCCCAGGGAGGAGACGCGCAGGTCGAAGTCGAATACCAGGTACTTGCGCACGCAATAGGCCAGGTCCTGGTAGTTGCCCACGCGGAAGATCAGCCAGCCGAGAAAAACCAGGTATTGCGTAACGATCCAGGCGACGGCCCAGCCCAGGCGGCTGCCAAGCGAGATCCGCGGCGCGGGGGCGGCGCCGCTGGCGACTGCTTCGTGCTGCGACGGCGGCCGCTTTTGCCCCCAGCCAATCATCCGTTCGATCGTCAGCAACGCCCCCTGGTAGAAGCCCCAGATCACGAAGTTCCAGGCGGCCCCGTGCCAGAGGCCTCCCAGCGTCATCGTGATCATCAGGTTCCGGTAGGTATTGAACGTGCCGTGCCGATTGCCCCCCAGGGGAACGTAGAGGTAGTCGCGCAGCCAGGTCGACAGCGAGATATGCCAGCGGCGCCAAAAGTCGGTAATGCTGTGGGCCACATACGGATAGTTGAAGTTCTTCGAGATCTCGAAGCCCAGCATCCGGCCGACGCCGATGGCGATATCGGTATAGCCCGAAAAGTCGCAGTAAATCTGAATGCCAAAGCCAAGCGCGCCCAACAGGATGAAGACGCTGGGGAGCCCCTGCGGCTCGTCGAAGATGAAGTTCACCAGCGGGGCGATATGGTCGGCCACTAGCACTTTCTTGACCAATCCGACCAGCGCCAGATTGAAACCGCTGCGGAGGTTTTCGGAGCGGAGCGTGACTTCGTTCTTGATCTGCGGCAGGAAGTGCGTGCTGCGGAGGATCGGCCCGGCGACCAATTGGGGAAAGAAGGCCACGAACAGGCTGAACCGCAACAGTGAAGGCTCGGCTTGCGCGTCGCCGCGATAGATATCGACGCAGTAGCCGATGGTGTGGAACGTGTAGAACGAGATGCCGACCGGGACCACGAGATCCGCGATCAGGTTGACCCGTTGCGGGCTGCCCGACCAGGCGAGCACGTCATTGATCGAGCCGAGCGTGAAGTTCCCGTACTTGAAGAATGCCAAGAGCGCCAGATCCAGCACAATCGCCGTCGTCAGCCAGAATTGCTGTCGGCGTTTGGTCTGGGCCCATTGAATCTGGAGCCCGCAGAAGTAGGCGTTGAAGGTCGAGAACAGGAGCAGGAAGAGGAACTTCCAACTCCAGCCCATGTAGAAGATATAGCTGGCGATCAGCAGGATGATGAGTTGCCAGGAGTGCTTGCGGATGACCGCCATCGCCAAGAGGACGACGGTCATCAGCACGAGGAACTCAGGTGTCTGAAACAGCATGAGGCCGCTGATCTCCCTGCAACGCGGCACGGACGGCCTGCCCCACGGCCTCCGACCATTGAACTCGTCCGGCTTCGAACGGATGGATGTGATCGGAGAATCCGCTGGCGGGCAGCAAGGTCGATTGATCGATGAAGATCGCCCCCGACTCCTCGGCCGCCTGCACCAGCGGTGCACTCATCTTTTGCACATAATCCGACGGCAACTGACTGAGCACGTCCGGATTCATCGGGGCCAGGACGAAAATGACCTTGGCCCCGACCGCGTGCAGTTTGTCGCTCATCAGCCGAATCAAGTCGGCCGTGTAATTCATCTGCTCAACTTTGGCGTGCAGGAGCTGCTCGACGTTCTGCTTGATGCTGCGCTGCATCGCCGCCTCGTTGACGACGGTCAGCCGGAGCCAGGGGTCGGTGAAATTCTTGTCGTAACCCTCGTAGCGCAGGTCCTTCCGCAAGGTCTCGCGGACCGTGACTTCCAGGTGCACCAGCGGCAGCACGCGAAACTCGAGCAATTGGCTCAGCCGCGACGCGTAGAGCGGGTCCGTTTCGTTTTCTTTGTTGAGCAGCTTTTCGAGCGTCGGCCGGTAGTCCGGCGGGGCGAAGTCGAACCAGCCCGCCACGGCCGCCATATGCCGCGGCATCGGCGTATTCGTAATCACCGAGGGAAAGTCGATCTCGAAGACGACCGCCGCCGGTTTGGCCTCGACCAGCGAGGGCTGAATCAACGGCCAGCGTCCTGGGCCGGCGCCGGCCCAGGCCATGTTGTAACTCTTCATGCCGGCCGGCAATTCCTTGTCGATCACGTGGCAGTCGATTCCATCCACCGCCACGCTCGAGCCGAGGATGAACACATCGTGCGCGCCGGTGGCAGCCCGATCCAGCAGCAGTTCCTTCGAATTCAACAGCCGGCTATGCGCGAGCGGCATCAAACGGTACTGGTCCACAAGCTCGTAGGCCGTGGCAAAGTAGATACCCATGGCGAGCGCCGCCAGCAGCGGGATGTCGAGCACCCGCAGCAGGGCCAGGAAATTCGCGCGGCGCGTGTTGGAATATTCCATTGGGCTTCCCATAGAGGGGACGAGTATGCCACGAGCCCGGCGTGGACGCAAGATTCGCGGTCCCCGCACGTTCCCGCATCCAATCCGGTCGGCGGGACGCCCGTCGGTCAGGGAAGGCCTGCGGCGATTCGACCTGACAAAAAGAAAGCGGCTCGGTCCCCGCTTGGGACCGAGCCGCTCTGCATGCATTTCTTCACAATCGGCGCTGAGCTCGCGCGCTCAGGCGCCAGGTGGCACCGCAGCTTCGGGCAAGGCCGGCCCGCCGGCAGGCAACGCGGGTTTCTCCGCATCGCCGGGTGCGGCAGGCACTACGCCATCCGCGGCCGGCGCGGTTGCGGGCACCGGCAGCGGATTGTCGGGCAGCTTCGGGGCCGGTTCGACCGTGAGCCCCTTGGCCGCGGCCTTGGCCGCCATGACTTCGCGCAGTTTCTGCGCCATCAGGTCCTGGGGCGCCAATTCCATCGTCCGGTTTAATCGGACGACCGACTGCACGGGATAGCCCAGGAAGCCGTAGTGGTAGCCCAGCAAGACCTGCCGGGCCGGGTCATCCGGCTTTTCCTTGGCGGCCTTTTCGAGTTCCTTGAGCTGGTTGGCGTAGTCGTCGTTCGGCGCGTACAGCTCCTTGTAATTCTCGACAACCACGCCCCACTGCTCCTCAGGCATTTGCATCAGCCCCATCTGCAACGCCCCGGCTGCCTCGTCGTAATTGCCCGTGGCGAACAGGGCCTGCGACATCATCAACAAGAGGGTGGCGTTGTGGGGATCGTCCACGATGGCGTGCCGCCACGAGCGGGCCGCTCCGGCGTAGTCGCCGGCCAGAAACTGTGCCTCGCCTTGACCGGCGAAGTCGTCCGCCGCGACCTGATCGTCGACGGCCGGCTCGGTGACTTGGGCCACTTCGACCGGCGCGGCGACGTCGGCGTAAGCCGTCGTATACGGCGTCCCGAAGGACGAATATCCGTAGGCCGGATAGCCATAGCCCCCGTAACCACAGAACCGGTTGTAGCCGAAGAACGGACTGCCGAACCCCCAGCCGAGGCCGGTGCCGAGTCCGTAGTAAGGCCACCCCCACCCCCAACCCAGTCCGCCAATGCCCCAGGGTGCGATCCCCCACCAGGGCGAGAACCCAAAGCCGCGGTTCCAACCCCAGCCGTTGCGATTCCAGTTGTTGCCGTTCCAGTTTCCTCGGTTCCAGTTGCCGGCGTTCCAGTCACCCCGATTCCAGTTCCCACCATTCCAGTTTCCCTGGTTATGGCGGAAGCTGCCGGCGACGTTGTTGTTCAACCCGCCGTTCCGGTAGCCAGTGCTGTGCTTGCTGAGGAACTGTCCGCCGCGGTTGCTACGGTCCCCGCGCGCTTGCGCCAGGTTGTTGTTGCCGCCGAACTGGCCGGCACCCGGTCGACCCGTTGCGGTTCGACCCGTTCCGGCGCGACCGGCAAACGATCCGCCGTCGCGGCGATCGCCGCCCGTGTTATGCCGGTTGGCAAACGAGCCAGCGTCTCCGGGGGATCGGCCGACGTTTCCGCTCCGCGCGGTGAAGTCGCGTCCCGCCGGCGAGTTGGCATGGCGGGTCGCGAAATTGCCTCCGCTCGAGAACTGGCGCCCCGGTCCGCCCGGATTCGCGCCTAGACTGCGTCCCGTTCGGCCAGGATTCGAGCCCAAGGAACGGGGCGCGCCGGGGCTGCCGCCCCGCGAGATCGTGCCCCCTGGGTTGCCGAGGTTTCGCCCGGAGATGCTCGGCCCGCCTGGGCTGCCTCGCCCGCCCGACAGGTTGGGACCGCCGCCGCTGAAGGCACGCGCGCTGTTCCCACCGCCGCCGCTGAAACTGCGCGGAGCGGCTCCACCGGAGCTGCGCGAAGGTCCGCCGCCACTGAAGGATCGGCCTCCCCCGCCTCCACCACT
>JAEUIK010000737.1 GCA_016793185.1 Planctomycetaceae bacterium
CCCTTCGCCGATCCCGTGGCCCTGCCCCGTTACGAGTCGAGCGGCGATTCGATCACGATCCCACTGACGGGCGATCTCAAGATCATCGAGCGGCAGATCATCAGCGAGGTGATCAAACGCTGCCAAGGGAACAAGGCCGCCGCGGCCCGCGCGCTGGGGCTGCACCGCAAGACGCTGTACCGGCTGCTCGAAGCGTCGCATCCGACGCCGCCCGCGCCGCAGGGTGCGTCGCTGACCGTCAACGAGTCATAGCCCGACTCAGGCCTGGCCCGCGACCACCGGTTGCTCGTCGAGCGCAGCCTGAAACTGGCTGAACTCGACAAACCGGCCGCCGCTGATGGATTCGCCATCTCCCGTGGGCCGACACCACGAGATCTCGGTGCCGATCACGAGCCTTGCGCCGTCGCGCGTTTCATAGGCCAGGAGCGCGGGTCCGGTTCGCAGCGGTCCCGGATGCACGAGCCCGATTCCCACCTGTGAGATGTTTCGCACCCGCGCGACGGCCGAGGGGTTCTCGAGCTGCGTTGCTCCAGGGCGAGCGCAGTCGAGATAGTAGATCTCCACGGGACCATGGTCATCGGTACCGACGAGGCGATCGGTGGGCGTGCTTGCCCAGCCGTCGAAGTCTGCCAGGAACCGATCGATCACGGTGCGGAGGCGTTCCGAGGCGTCCTGCGTGAACAGCTCGCTCGCCAGCCGTCGCGTGAGCTGGGCCTCGACCGAGCGCTGCTCAACGCGATTGCGGTAGGTCGCGCGGACGCGCCGCGCCGCGCTCAGGCCTACGGCCGAGACGAGCCCAAAGGCGCCCGCCTGCTGCCAGAGTGGGCGCCAGTGGGGATCCAGATTCGATCCCCACGCCGCCGCGAGAACGCAAACGCTAAGCCAGGCGATTAACTTGCAGTGTGTGCTATCCACAGCTTCGTCGCAGGTTGGTGCGTGATCGTTCATGAACTCGGCTTCCTGAACTCGCGTGGCGAGCTTATCGTCCGAGCCGGCGCAGGGGTGATCCCTACGATAAGCCTAGGTCACGCGTTGTGCCCGCTTCCGCTGTCGTCCCCTGCAACTTCGGCTCGACGGGATCGTGCGGATCGCTCCACCCCTAACGCGGGGTCTCGAGTATCGATACGCTAGGCCCTCGCTGCTCGCCGGCAAGCAGGAGTGGCCAGGCGCGACCGGCGGCCTCGCCGCGAAGCGGAAATAGCGATTGTTCCGGTGGGAGCGTGCACAACCGCGCGCCCGGCGCCTCAGACCAGGCCCGCACCGGCGATCGGCAGCAGCACCCGGACCGTCGTTCCGCGGCCCGGCGCCGACTCGATCTCGAGGGACCCCCGCACGCGTCGCACAATGCCCTGGCACATGCTCAGGCCCAAGCCGGCCCCGACGGCGCTCTTGGTGGTGCGGAAGGGCTCACAGCATGTCGCCAGAATATCTGGCGACATGCCCGATCCGGAATCCATGACTTCGAGGCCCGCCCGTTCGCCCGACTGGAAAGAGCGTACTCGGGGTCGGGATCGGTTCGCCGCGGAAGCCTCGATGGCATTGCGCAAGAGTTGTCCGACGAGAATCGACAGTTCT
>JAEUIK010000740.1 GCA_016793185.1 Planctomycetaceae bacterium
TCCACAACGCGACGTCGAACAATACATCGCCGATGCCGCGGCCGACTGCTGCGAGATCAAGCACGTCTTTCTGACGCACTTTCACGCCGACTTCCTCGCAGGGCATATCGAGCTGCGCGACAAGTGCGGCGCCCAGATCTACCTGGGCCGGCGCGCCGAACCCGAGTTCGCGGCAACCAAGGTCAAGGACGGCGACCGGATCGAGTTCGGCGACGTTCGGCTGGAGATCCTCGAAACCCCGGGGCACACGCCCGAGGGGATCTCGATCCTGGTCTACGACCTGGCGCAAAGCGCCGACAAACCGCAGGCAGTGCTGACGGGCGATACGCTGTTCATCGGCGACGTCGGGCGCCCCGATCTGCTCGCCTCGATCGGGGTCACGGCCGACGAGCTGGCCGACATGCTCTATGACTCCCTCACAAACAAGCTCGTCAAACTGCCCGACGAGACGCTCGTCTATCCCGCCCACGGCGCGGGTTCGATGTGCGGGAAGAATCTCAGCAAAGAGACGGTCTCGACCATGGGCGAGCAAAAGAAATTCAACTATGCCCTGCAGCCGATGGGACGCGAAGCATTCAAGCAAATCGTCACCGCCGAGCAGCCCGAGGCTCCCGGCTACTTCGTGCACGACGCCATTCTCAACCGTCAGGAGCGTCCGAACCTCGACGCAACGCTGGCGGAATCGCTCAACGCGCTCTCGCTCGAGGAAGTGCTGCGGCTTAAGAACCAGGGGGCCCAGTTGTTGGATGTCCGCGACGCCATCGACTTCGAGGGGGCGCACCTGGCCGGCTCGATCAACATCGGAATCCAGGGTAAGTACGCCACCTGGTGCGGCACCGTCCTCGACCACAAACACCCGATCGTCGTCATTGCCGAACCCCGCCAGGAAGAGGAAGCCGCGATGCGCCTGGGGCGCATCGGGTTCGACAATGTGGCCGGTTACTTGCGCGAGGGGATGGACGCCCTGCGGCACCGCCCCGAGCTGGTGCGGAAAATCGAGCGCATCACGGCCATGGCGCTCGCCGCGCAACTGGCCGCCACGCCCGCGCCGACCGTGGTGGACGTCCGCAGCGAAAAAGAGTGGGCCGCCGGGCATCTCGCCGGGAGCGTGAACATTCCTCTGAATCACCTCCGCGACCGTGCCGGGGAAATCCCTGCCGACCGGCCCGTGGTCGTCCACTGCGAAGGCGGGTATCGCTCGGCGATCGCCGCCAGCCTGCTGGCCCAGAGCGGACGTGCCGATGTGTTCGACCTGGTCGGCGGCTTCAAGGCCTGGGGGGCTTCGCAGCTGCCCGTTCAGGTCGCGGCGACGAGCGCAGCCAGCTAGGGCTTGCTGCGAAGCAGGAAGGCCAGACTCGAAAACGAACTCCCCCACCGCAATCGAGCACGAAAGGAACACGCGTGGTATTGCTCACCCTCTTGTTCGGCGCCGCGGTGGGTTTCTCCCTCGGCCTGACCGGCGGAGGGGGGGCGATCTTCGCCGTGCCGCTGCTCGTCTACGGACTGGGCGTGCCGGCACGCGAAGCGGTCGGCGTGTCGCTGCTGACCGTGGGAGCCACTTCGCTGGTCGGCTTCGTGCAGCGCGCGCGGCAAGGAATGGTCGAGTTTCCCACGGGACTGCTCTTCGCCCTGGCCGGCGTGCTGAGCGCGCCGCTCGGGGCCATGCTCGCCGACAGGCTGCCCGAAGCGGTGCTCTTGAGCTTGTTTGCCCTGCTCATGCTGGTGATTGCCGTGCGCATGTGGCGGAAAGCGGCGGACACGACCTTCAGCCTCCCCATCATCAACCCGGACGACGCGGGCCCCACTTGCCAGCGCGATCCGCAGGGAAAACTCCGCCTCACATCGCAGTGCGCGATGCTTCTCGGCCTGATCGGCCTCGGCGCCGGAGTCTTGTCGGGACTCTTCGGCGTCGGAGGCGGATTCATCATCGTGCCCGCCCTGGTCATGTTCAGCGGCATGGGCATGCAGAGGGCGATCGGAACCTCGCTCCTGGTGATTACGCTGATCAGCGCCTCCGGCACCGTCAGTCATCTTCTGGCGGGCAAGGATCTCACCCTGGTCACCGCGGGGCTGTTCACCCTGGGAAGCGTCGCCGGCCTCTTTGGCGGCAGTTCGCTCGCACAGCGGCTGGCCGGTCCGACTCTCCAGAAAGTCTTTGCGGCCGCGATCGTGGCGGTCGCGGCGTTTGTCATGATCCGCACGCTCGGGCAGTAGGAGGTCCATCATGCGAGTTTGGTCGCTGGTCCTGGCGGGAGTCGCTGCCGTGGCCGCCGCCGGGGCGGATACCGATGCACCCCAGTTCCTCCATCCGCGGGTGCCGCGCTACGGCGGGATCGTGCGCCTTGCCGACGCGGCCGAGCCACCCCGGGCGGGGAGCAAGATCGTCTTCGACATCACGGCCGACAGCCAGCCGGGAGAACTGAACAAGGGGCTCGAGGCCGTCGCCCGGTACCTGAATCTCAACGCCGAGTCTGGCATCAAATCGACGGACGTGCGTCTCGCTCTCGTGCTGCACGGCCCTGCGACGCGAACCGCGCTGCACGACTCGGCCTACGCGCGCCATACCGCCGCGACGAACAATCCCAATCTGGATCTGATCCGCGAGCTCAAGGCCGCCGGGGTCGAGGTGTTTGTGTGCGGGCAGTCGCTGGCCCGCAATCGCTACAAGCCCGACGAGGTCGCCGGCGAAGTCACCGTGGCCGTCTCGGCCATGACGGTCAACGTCAACAAACAACAAGACGGTTACGCGTATCTTTCGATTCACTGAGGCCTAAGAACGGAGACTGTCGCCATGCGTGCACGAACTTGCGGACTAGCCGTCGTCCTGGCCGTCATCCTGCTGAACGCCTCCTCCGCCATGGCTCAGCCCGGCAGAGGCCGTGGCCGATGCGGCACGGGCGAGGGGGCGATCCGGCCTTCGCCGCCGATCGCGAGCTCTTTCAGGCCCTGCTGCAACATCGGACGGCGATTCAGCGAGTCGTCACGAAGACCGAGCATGGCGTCGAGACGCTCACCGAGTCGGACGATCCGAACGTCGCCGGCCTGATACAAGCCCACGTCGCTTCGATGAAGAAGCGAGTCGAGAACCAACAGCCCATCCATCTGCGCGATCCATTATTCGCCGAGGTTTTTCGGCACGCCGACTGGATCACTTTCGTTTATGAGAAGACCGACAAAGGGGTGCGCGTCACGGAGACTTCGCCGGATCCCTATGTCGCCCAACTGATCCAGCAGCACGCCGAGGTCGTGTCGCTGTTCCTCAAGCATGGCCCCGCAGAAGTCCGTCGCCAACACGAGCCACCTGCGCAAACCCCGGAGGCGCAACCATGACCAACGCGACGTTCAAGGATCACTATCAGGTATTGATCGTCGGCGGCGGCACGGCCGGCATCACGGTCGCTGCCCAGCTGCGCCGCAAGCTCGCCCCCTACGACGTGGCGATCGTGGAGCCCTCCACGAAACATTACTACCAGCCGCTCTGGACCCTGGTCGGCGCCGGTGTGTTTCCCAAGGAGCAGAGCGAACGGGCGGAGTCGGCCTTCATTCCCCCGGGCGCCGCTTGGATCCGCGAGCATGTCGCAGAGTTCCACCCGGAACAGAACTACGTCGTCACCCGGGAGGGACGAAGGATCGGCTACGATTATCTCGTGGTCGCCCTCGGCATCCAGATCGATTGGGGGCAGATCCCGGGACTGCGCGAGGGCATCGGCCGTCGCCAGATCTGCAGCAACTACTCCTACCAACAAGTCGATTACACTTGGGAATGCGTACGCAGTTTCCAGGGGGGGACCGCTCTCTTCACCATGCCCAACACGGCGGTCAAGTGTGGCGGCGCACCCCAAAAGATCATGTACCTGGCCGACGACGCCTTTCGCCGCGCGGGCGTGCGCGACAAGTCACAGGTCATTTTCGCTTCTGCCCAGGGATCGCTCTTTGCCATCGAGCGCTATCGCAACACCCTGGAAAAAGTCGCGGCGCGCAAGGGCATCGATGTCCGCCTGAAGCAGAATCTCGTGGAGCTCCGGCCGGATTCCAAGGAGGCGATCTTCGAGCACGTCGACACGCAAGAGCGGACCGCGATTCCGTTCGACCTGATCCACGTCACGCCCCCCATGAGCGCGCCCGACGTCATCAAGATGAGCCCCCTGGCCAACGACGCCGGCTGGGTCGAGGTCGACAAGTTCACCTTGCAGCATCCCCGAATCCCGAACGTATTCTCGCTCGGCGATTGCAGCGGACTCCCCACCTCGAAGACCGGCGCGGCGATTCGCAAGCAGGCGCCGGTCGTGGTGCAGAACCTGCTATCCGCGATGCAGGGGAGCCCGCTTGAAGCCCGTTACGACGGCTACACCTCCTGCCCGCTAGTCACCGGCTATGGCCGGCTGGTGCTGGCCGAGTTCGACTACGAAGGCCAGCCGCAAGAGACGTTTCCGGTGGATCAGTCCAAAGAGCGCCTCTCGATGTACCTGCTGAAGGCTTATGCCCTCCCGCGACTCTACTGGCATGGCATGTTGCGCGGGCGCGCGTGACGTTCGGTTGCGCCGGTCGCGGTGGTCCACAGCCCCGGAGTTAGCGGGCGGTGATCGCGGCAGCGAAGACCCGCACCGGCCGGCCGGCAGGAAGCCTCTAGCGCGAGCGCTGCGGTGCTTTCGCCGCCGCCACCTCGGCGAAGGTGTGGCCGCAATCGCACACGAACCGGCGCGCGGGAATCTCGCGTTTGCATTTCGGGCAGGGCTTGCTCCAGAACTTCCGCTTGGTCTTGCTGACCTCCGTCGCGATCTTCTTGAGGTCCTCGCGCGACCGATCATCCGCTCGCGACATCGCACATTGCGGATGGGTCCCCGTCGCCGAATAGGAGGGCTTTCCACACACCGGGCAGACGCTCCGCGCACTCGACTCGCGGACGACAACTGGCTTTTTCTCACTCATGGCCATCTCTTCCATCGCTTGAATGCTCGATTGGGACCTCGGCGCGACTCGCCCGCCGGGCTCTCCACTTGCCATCCGCGGCGCGCTGCGCCCCCCCCACTGCGACGCGCCGTTCGGGCCGCTGAAATGCGGTGGACATGCCGCCCGCCGCCCGCCCGGGATCTGCCCGACGAATCGAAGGCGAAGTCGCAGCGCCGTTACTTCCGCCGCACCTTTGCCGCCCGGGCGGCTGGGGCCCCGACACGACCGCCTCGCCTGGTTTGTTCCTGGCTGCGAGCGCGCACCGAACGATACGGCATGCCGCTGGGGAGCTCGTAGCGCTCGGCGCGGAGAAACCAGAAGGCAAGCCCCCCCGTATTGTGATAAGCGCCGGGCTGGC
>JAEUIK010000785.1 GCA_016793185.1 Planctomycetaceae bacterium
AGCCTGGCTTTGTCGCGCGTCGAGATGGCGACAACCTTCGCCCCACGCACGCGCTGCCAGGCGAGGTAATGGATCATGCCCATGAAGCCGATGCCGACGATCCCCACGCGAATCATTGAGCCATGCTCCCGCGGTGAGTAATGCTTGTACGTGTCTCCATGCCGGGCGGCGTACCGCGCCGCGGCACCGGCTTGCCCACCGGCGCGGCGCTTTCAGGCGCGCGACCCGCCGGCCAGTTGCCGGAATTTTTCGTAGGCCTCGTCCCAGCGGGCCGCCTCGCGCGGCTCGTAGCGCTCGAGTGCCGTGGAACGGCGGACAACCTCGCGAATCTCGGCAACGGTCTGCAGCCGGCCCGCACTCTGCGCTTGCACCAGCAGGTTGCCCATCGCCGTCGCCTCGACCGGGCCCGCGATGACCACGCGGTTGGACGCGTCGGCAGTCGCCTGGCAGAGAAAGCGATTCTGCACTCCGCCTCCGACGATGTGGATCGTTTTGATCCGGCAACCGACCAGCGCCTCGAGCGACTCGAGGACTTCGCGATACTTCAAGGCCAGGCTTTCCAAGGCGCAGCGGATGACCGCTCCTTCCCCCTCGAGTACCCCCTGGCCTGTTCGCCGGCAATAATCGCGAATCGCTTCGGGCATGTCGGCGGGGGCCAGCAAGCCTGGATCGTTCGGATCGACGAGCGCCGCCAACGGCCTGGCGGCCGCGGCCTTTCGATTGAGGTCGTCCCAGGTATGCGGCTTGCCGGCCAGATCCCAAACGCGCCGACATTCCTGCACCAGCCACAGCCCGGCGATGTTCTTGAGCAGTCGAGTCGTGCCTCCCACGCCACCTTCGTTCGTGTAGTTTCGCGCGAGGCACTCGGGCGTCACCAGCGGTCCCGGCAGCTCGACCCCCATCAGCGACCAGGTGCCCGAGCTGATGTAGCACCAGTCGGGCGAGGCCGAGACCGGAGACTCGGTGGGGACCGCGACGACCGCGCTGGCAGTATCGTGCGTGCCGGCGGCAACGGCCCGGACACCGCGCAACCCCGTCTCTTCGATCACCACGGGTAGCAGCGGGCCCAGATCGGTGCCGGGCTCGATCAGCGGACCCAACAACCGCGTCGGCAAATCGAAGCGCGTCAGCAACGTGCGCGACCAGTCACGCGTCGCCGGATTGAAAAACTGCGTAGTCGTCGCATTCGTCAATTCGTTGGCTTTGACGCCGGTGAGCATCCAGTGGAACAAGTCGGGCATCAACAACAGCGACTCGGCGGCGTCGAGCAGCGGCGAATCAGTCAGCCGCATCGCCAGGAGCTGGAAGAGCGTATTGAACGGCATGAACTGCAGGCCGGTCTCGGCAAAAATCTCTTCCTGGCTGACGCGCTCGAAGGCCTTCTCAATGATTCCGTCGGTGCGGCTATCGCGGTAGTGATAGGGATTCCCTAGCAACTCGTCGCCGCGGCCGAGCAGGCCGAAATCGACGCCCCACGTATCGACTCCGAGCGAGCGGACGCCGCGCGGTATCCGCTGCCGCGCCTCGCGTAGTCCCGCCAGAATTGCCGACCACTGCGCCAGCACATCCCAGTACCGGCTGCGGCCGACACGGACCGGGCCGTTGCCAAAGCGACTGATCTCGTCGAAACGGAGTCGTTGCCCGTCGAAATGGCCGGCGAGCACCCGACCGCTGGATGCCCCCAGATCGACTGCTAAGTAGCTCTCGTCCGCCATGGCCGGCCCGGGATTGCCTGGGTTCGCAAGGAAGTGCTGGCAGCGGCTTCACGACCCGCCGAGTCGTGATTCCGACGGCGGATCCTGACGCCTCGCGAGCGGACCGTCAAGTCACTGTCGTGATAAGGATTTGCGATCGCCTGCCGGCACTGCCGGCGACCGTCAAAACCGGCACAAGCTGAAGTTCGACCTCAATTCCGGTCGATATGAGGTAGGATTTCTTGAATTGTTGACTTTCATCAGCAACATTGATAGGATTCTGCCGATTCAAGCCGGCAGCTTGCCATGGGACCCGTGGTACTCGATACGTCAACTCGGATTCGCACAATCCCCATCGTCGTCCGCCCGACTGGGGCCGACGGCCCCCCCATGCGAGAGGTTCGAATGTCGACCGCCAGCGCGATCACAGCCGAGATCAAGGCCCCTTCCGCCAACCAGGGGGCTCCTGTCGAGACGGTCGCAGCCACTTCGGAAACCGCACCGGCGACGCGGACTGCCGCGATTCGAGTACCCACGCCCGAGGAACTCGATTGGCTCCGCGCGGCCAGCAACCGGCTGGAAACGGCCAGTCCTCGGGAAATCATTGCCTGGGCCGCCGAGCACTACCATCCGAAGCTGGGGATGGCCACGGCGTTTGGACCCGAGGGATGCGTGATCATCCACTTCCTGGCCCAGATCCAGCCCAAGACATACGTATTTAATCTCGACACGGGCTATCAGTTCCAAGAGACGCTCGAGCTGCGGGATCGGATTGCGGCCCGCTACGGCATCGAGGTCGAGCTGCGCCGCCCCCGGCAAACGGTGGCGGAGTACGAGCAGGAGCATGGCGGGCCTGTTTACAAGTCGAACCCGGACAAGTGCTGCTTCGATCGCAAACTCTCGGTCCTGCACGAAGCCTCGCGCGAACTGAACGCCTGGATGAGCGGCATCCGCCGTGACCAGAGCACCGATCGGGCCAAGGCGTCGATCGTCGGCTGGGATAAGAAATTCGGGCTGGTCAAAATCAGCCCCTTGGCCAATTGGACCAAGCAGCAGATCTGGAAACTGATCACTGACGAAGACATTCCGTACAACCCGTTGCACGATCAGGGATACACCAGCATTGGCTGCTTTCCCTGCACGCGGGCGGTGATGTTCGGCGAAGACGAGCGCGCCGGGCGCTGGAGCGGGTCGGCCAAGACCGAGTGCGGACTGCACTCGAGCGATTGACCCGTCCGCACCTCTTCCCTGGAATACGGACCCGCGAGCAGAGCAGGCGATCGGCGTGAAAGTCTCGGCCAAAACAGAATACGCGTGTATCGCGATGCTCGAATTGGCGGCCACATTCGGCTCGGGCGAGCCCGTGCGGATTCGCTCGATTGCCGAGGAGCATGCGATTCCGCCGCGTTTTCTGGTGCAGATCCTGCTGCAACTCAAGGGGGCCGGGCTGGTGAACTCGACCCGCGGCGCTGCGGGAGGCTATCACCTGTTGCGCAGCCCCAGCGAGCTCACGTTGGGCGAAGTGATGGCGGTGATCGAGGGACCGAACGAAGGGGCCATTACCATCAGCGCATCGCCCCATTCGATCCCGGCCAAGACGCTGTCGCACGTCTGGAACGAGATCTCGGCCGTCGAGCGCGAGATGTTGCAGAAGATCACGTTTGCCGATCTCCTGGATCGCTGCAAGCGTGAAGAGAGCATGTACTACATCTGAAGCGCGATCGACAACCGCGCGTGGAACTGCAGTCCACAGGCCAGCCGCCAGCGCCTCAGGCGGCAGTTAGCGCTTCGAGAACTGCGTTCCCTTGCGGGCGCCACGCAGACCGTACTTCTTCCGTTCCTTCATGCGGCCGTCGCGCGTCATCAGGTTCTCTTGCCGCAGCACTTCTTCGGTCATGGCGTCGAACCGAATCAAGGCCCGGGCGATCCCCAGCTTGATGGCGCCCGACTGCCCGGTGTTGCCGCCGCCGTGAACGTTGATCACGATGTCGACCGCTTCGCGTTTGTTGGTCGCCAGCAGCGGATGCAGCACGTTGTAGCGATCCTGCTCGATATCAAAGTACTCGTCGAGCGGCCGCGAATTGATCGTGATCGTGCCATTGCCCGGGCGAATCCGGACGCGGGCCACCGAGGTCTTGCGGCGACCCGTTCCCAGGCTGTCGTTCTTGCCGTTGGCTTCAGTTTTCTTGGCGACTGCCATGCTATTCCTCAGGCTAGTTCTCACTCAGAGTCGCCGTCAGGCTCGTCTGAAAGCGTGTTTGTGTTCGATTCGGTCCCGGGGTGGCAGCGGGGCGCTGTTGAACCGCTGGTGGACTCAGCTCGCGGCCAATTCCTTGGGCTCGGGCATTTGGGCCGCGTGGGGATGCTCGCTGCCGGCGTAGACCTTGAGCTTGTCGAGCATCTTGACCGCCAGTTTGTTCTTGGGGAGCATCCGGCGCACGGCTTCTTCGATGATCTTTTCGGGGCGGCGGTCCCGGCGATCGCCGGCCGACTCGCTCCGCAGGCCCATGTAGCCCGTGTACCAGTTGTACTTCTTCTGTTCCCACTTGTTCCCAGTGAACGCCACCTTCTCAGCGTTGATGACGACGACGTAATCGCCGGTGTCGACGTGCGGCGTGTAGGTGGGGCGATGCTTTCCCATCAGGATCATCGCAATCTCGCTGGCCAGCCGCCCGACAACCTTGTCGGAGGCATCGACCAACCACCAGTTCTGGGCGACCTCGCCCGGCTTGGCCATGTAGCTTTTCATGATCGCTCGCGTATCCTCAACAGGCGGGCCGGGAAAGTCGCGAAAACGCCAACATCCCCAGACGGATCAGCCCGCTTCTACGGCAGCCTGAACAACCCAGGCGCGGCCTGCTGGGGGGTGGCACCCACCCCGCGAGCGGCCCACAGCCGGGCTGAGAGAAACTAAGAATCTACCTGTTCGGCATCGTGTCGTAAAGTCCGCGGCCCCCATTCCGG
This sequence comes from Planctomycetaceae bacterium, assembly GCA_016793185.1. Lineage (GTDB taxonomy): Bacteria > Planctomycetota > Planctomycetia > Pirellulales > JAEUIK01 > JAEUIK01. Next base: position 4,659 of record JAEUIK010000785.1, read on the forward strand.
GAGCAAATTCGCAAGTGGGGAAGCCCGACCGTTCGCTTCGGCCGCCAGGCGCGATCGGGCACGGGACCGGCGTTACAGGGAATCCCCCCGTCCCCGCCCGGTTCAGGACTGCCGGCGGAATGAAAAACCCCAGTCGCCAGCGGGCGATTCCCCCCGTGCCAGGATTGCTGCCCCCCGCAAGCGGACGCCGGAGAGCGTGACCTCCAGCACTTGGTCGCTGTCGGAAACGACTTCGAACGTCCCGGCATCCCAGCGGGTGACCGTCCCTCGTCCACCGGAGATTACCCCCTCGTAGTCGAGATAGGCCAGCCGGTGGTCGACCAGCTGCCGTGCCGGGATGGGGGCGTCTATCGACCCGGAATCCGGTTCAGCCGTCAGCCCCCAGGTTCGGAGTTGCCCCCGGTGCTCAAGCATGAAGTCCCAATGGCGCGGGCTCGACGAGTTCGGGCCTGGCTCGTGGCAAAGGACGACAAAGCGTGGCATCGAGCAGGTTCTCGCCCGTAGCTGAGTCAACGCCCCCCTGTGCAGGTGGCGATGCACTGCATCACCCCGAGGTTCAGGCTAGCGACCCGCTATTGCGGCGCATAGATGCTGGTCGTCTCTTCCGCGGCCACCGGCCGCGTTGTGCCGCGGGTCTGCAATTGAACCCGGACGCGAGCCGTGCCCGGCTGGTTCGCCCGCATCCGCACCTGGTAGAGGATGGTCTCTCCCGGGCGAATCTCGGGCAACGGCTGGAAGCGCAACGTCTGCCCCTCGATGCTCAAGATCCCT
>JAEUIK010000009.1 GCA_016793185.1 Planctomycetaceae bacterium
GCTGCTCGGCTTCGACCGAGGTGTAACGCTCGTCGAAGAACTCGACGGGCACCCCCGTTTGGGCGGCAAGCCAGGCGCCAAACCGCCGCGCCTCTTGCGATTTCTGGCTTTCGCGCCCGTCGCCGTGCAGCGGCAACCCGACGACAAAGAGCCGGATCTCTTCTTCTTGCACCAGCCGTGCGAAGCGCTGCGCGTCGGCTGCCGTCCCACGACGCGTGTAGTTCTCGTAGGGACTCGCGATCGACTGCCGCGCATCGCTCAGCGCGATCCCAATCCGCACGGTTCCGAAGTCGATTCCGGCGATACGTCCGGGGAGTGAATGGGGGTCGGTCACGCGGCGGATCAATCGCAGAGGGAAGTTACCGCGACGCCGGGAGCTGGACTCTCCGGCGCGGATGTGTCTCGATCCTGAGGGCACGAACTCTAAAGATACTCTTTCATGCCCCGCTCTTCCATCAGCTTGGTGAGCTGCCGAATCGCCTCCTCGTCGTGCTTGTTGGCCACGAGCGTGGCGTCGGGCGTGTGCACGACGATCACGTCCTTGAGGCCCAGCGTCACGATCAGATGATCCTTCGGACCGCGGACGATCGAGCCTTGCGTATTCAGGCCCAAGAACTTGCCGGCGATCGTATTGCCGTCCGCATCGCTGCTCCGCAGCCGGGCCAGCGATTGCCAGCTCCCTACGTCGTCCCAGCGAAACGGCGCCTCGATCACCACCACGTCGGTGGCCTGCTCCATCACCGCATAGTCGATCGAGATTCCCTTGATCGCGGCAAACTCGCGGGCGAGCACGTCCGCATAGTTCGGCTGGCCGACCGCGGCCACGATCGTCTCGAGCTGGGCGAACATTTCCGGCTGCCGCGCGGCGAGTGCCCGAGCGATCGTCGCCGCCTTCCAGACAAAGATGCCCGCGTTCCAATAGAAATTGCCGCTGAGGAGGTACTCGCGGGCGATCTCGGCCTGGGGTTTTTCGCGAAAACGTTTGACCTGGAAAGCCGGCGCGTCGCCCGCGGCGACTTCGAGCGGCGCGCCCCGTTCGATGTAGCCGAACGATTCGGCGGGATAGGTCGGGCGAATGCCGAAGGTGACGATCCGCTCCGGCTGCCCGTCCACCAGCGCCGCTGCCTGCCGGAGCGCTTGTTGAAACACCTCGTCGGGCGAAATCACATGGTCCGACGGCATCACCGCCATGGTTGCGTCTGGATCGGAGCGCAAGAGCAACAGCGCGGCCAGCCCGATGCAGGGAGCCGTGTCGCGCTTGCAGGGCTCTCCGAGCAGCGCCGACTTCGGTAATTCCGGAAGCTGCGCGGCAATCGCCGGCACGAGACTCTGATTCGTGGCGATCAACATGCGCTCGACGGGAACGAGCCGGCCGAGGCGGGCGACCGTGGCCTGCAACATGGTCGAGTCGCCCGCCAGGCGCAGTAGCTGCTTGGGCCGGGCGTTGCGGCTTTCGGGCCAGAACCGGGTGCCGGAGCCTCCGGCCATGATGACGGCGTGCAGCATGCGGCACTCTTGCGGTTGCGGGTTACGACGCGCGGAAATAGGTCGGCTCGTCAATGGCCTGGCCCGGCGCCACCTTGCGGCACAGCTCGGTCTCGTCGAGCGCGAACAGTGGAGAGATTTCAACCGGGGTGTGCGGCGCGACTTTCGCCCCAGCCTGCTCGAGCCAGGCCGTGTGGAGCGCGATCATCTGTGCCCGGACGGTTTCGGGCGAGTCGCGGTCGCTCCCCGGGGCGTTCTTGACCGGCGCGAACTCCACGCGCTCGTCGCACTCGACCACCAGCGCCCGCTCGGCGGCCGGCAACAGGTCGAAGATAAAGCGCTCGAACTTGAGGGCATTGTTCTCAGCCGGCTGCACCAACTCTCCCGCCTCGTTGAGGTAGGGGACCTTCTTGTGGGCGATATGAAACGGCAGCTCGCCGGCGCCCGCGGCCATCCGTTCGAGAAACTTCAGCTCAAAGGCGTGCACGGCCGTGTTGCCGGCCCAATAGAGCAATCGGCCTTGCGCGTCGCGGCGGTCAATGAGCGCCGGATCCAGCTTGTTGAACTCGCTGTACTCGATGATTCGCAGCCGGCGATCCACTTCGACGAGGTTGCCCACCTTGTCGAGCGGCGTCCGCTTGGTCACGGCCAGGGTCGTCGCCTGCGAGTCGGTCAGGCGGTGATAGCCGAGGAACTTCGGATCGCAGATCCGCACCAGCGGATTGTCGATCTGCAAATAGAAGATCTGTTCGATCCCGCGCCCCCGCAGCTCGGTCAGTCCGCCGCTCGAGCGGAGCGCAGCGAGCGTTCCGCCGTGACCGTCGGGACTGAGCGCCAGATTCCCTTTGTCGGCCAGCAACACGCGTCCGGTCTGTTCGTCGACCGCCGGCATGGTCCCCTGCGAGAAAACGAACAAGTCGGCGGCGGGCAGCCCGAATCGCTCGGTCCG
>JAEUIK010000056.1 GCA_016793185.1 Planctomycetaceae bacterium
ACCTTCCTTGGTTCGATGCTCCTCGGGGGCCTGGTGGCCGCCGCCGGCATCGAGTTCCCGGGCGTCGAGACCGGCATTCTTCTCTCGGTGCTCGTGCTCGGTGCGCTCGTGTATCTGGCCAAGGCGCTCCCCTGGGGAGCCGCCGGAGCCTTAGTCGGCATCTTTGCCATGTTCCATGGTCACGCCCACGCCGAGGAAATGCTCGCGGGCGGGTCCTTCGCTCTCTACGCGGTCGGTTTCTTGCTGGCGACCGCCCTGTTGCACGTGTCGGGCATCCTCGCCGGAATGGCGATCAGCCGTTGGCTCGATATGCGGGCGGTCCGCTACTGCGGCGCCGCGATTGCCGCTGCCAGCCTGTTGCTGATGATCCCGTAAGTTATCGACGTGAATCGAATCTTCCTGATCCTGGCGTCGTTCGCGCTCGTCTTCATGATCGCGACGATGGTGCTGGGGCTGTCGCTGGGCGATCTGCGCAATCCCGAGGATGTCGCTGCGCAGCGTTGGGGAACCATCCATCGGCTCTCCGGCGTTGCCGCCGCGCTCTCGGCGATGTTCGTCAACGGGATCGTGGCGACCTACTTCGTCGGCACCAGTCGCTGGGTGCGCGAGGTGAGCGACACCTACAGCCTCGAGCGGCAGTTCATCATTCGCTCCAACACGCTCAAGCGGCGCACGTTTCCGATCACCGTCATGAGCATGCTGGCGATCGTGGCGATCGTCGCGCTGGGGGGAGCGGCCGATCCCGGCGCCACGCGCCAACTCGAGCCCATCCAGGGAATCACCTGGGCCCAGATCCACCTTCTGGGGGCCCTGCTAGGGATCGCCTTCGTGACGCTGGTCTTCTACCTGCAGTGGAATAACATCCAGGCCAACCGGCAGGTGATCGACGACGTCATGGCCCAAGTCCGCGAGGTCCGTCTCGCCAAGGGGCTCGAGGTGTAGGGCGGAAAGCGCGCGACCAAGTCAGTCGCGAGCGCCGCCGGAATACCGGACACCCTCTCAGTGCGCGTGCTCGTGAGCGCCCTGTTCATCAGCCCCATGCGCGTGAGCCCCATGCTCGTCGTTCGCGTGCTCATGGACACCGCCGCCGTGATGGTGATGATGTCCGTGGCCCCCGTGCTCGAAATAGCCAATCACCCACGACATCGCCAGCCCCGCCAGCAGCGCCGCCGAGAGCTTGACGCGATCGTGCGAATGGAACTGCAGCTCGGGCAACAGATCGCTCGAGGCGATGCAGATGAACGTACCGGCGGAGAAGGCCAGCGCGCAGCCCAGCAGCTCGCGTCCGCCGTCGTCCAGCTGCGTGAAGCCCACGTGGAACAAGATGGCGCCGACGGGAATCATCAGGGCAAAGAGCAAGTTGACGATGTGCCGGAGCTGCCGCGAGTGCCCCCCCGCGGCCATCAGCGTACCGATCGTCAGCGAGTCGAACGGCTTGTGCAGCAGGATTACGAGAAACGTCGCCAGGCCGGCGGAGAGGCCGGCGCCCGCGGTCCACTCGGCGTCGATGCTCGCGGCCAGGGCCACGCCATCGGCCAGGCTGTGCAGCGTCATGCCGATCGTGGCGCCGGTCCAGCTCATGGCATGCGCCGGCAACTCGAGATCCGCCTGGTGCGCATGCGTGTGAACCTCGTGTACGTGGATCGAGTCGTGATCGTGGTCATGCCCGTGATCGCAGCGGTCGTGGACGCCGCTGACAGGCACGTCGTGATGGTGGAACGCGAAGAAGCGCTCGATAAAGAACATCGCCAGAAAGCCGATCAGCGCCCAGAGCACGGCGCGGTCGACCGACCCGAGTTCGCCGACCGAGTGCGGCAGCAAATGCAAGAGGCCGACGCCCAGCATCGCCCCGGCCACGAAGCTGACCGCCAGTTGCATCCGTTGATGCGTCAACTGGACCAGCAAAGGGAGCCAGCCGCCGGCCAGCGAGGCGACGATCACCAGGCCGCAATCCAGGACGAGCACCGTCCCTGCAGTCATGGCGGCCTCCTCGGGGCTAACTCGGGAAAATGGGGCGTCGGAAGGGAATCGGCTTTTGTATGCCGGGCAGGCCGCAACTGTCAACCGGCCCCGGGCCGCGCGTCGCCGGGCGGACTTCACGCGCCGCGACGCACTCGACTACACTCGGGCAGGCTTTCGACAGCTCTTTCCCCAGCCCCAAGAACCGGCGATTGCTGCATGCGTGCTTGCGTCCAACGCGTCTCCCGCGCCCAGGTCGCCGTTTCCGGCGAAATCACCGGCCAGATCGAACGAGGGCTCGTGGTGCTCCTGGGCGTCGCCACCGACGACACGGTCGAAGATGCGCTGCTTCTCTGCGACAAGATCGTCAACCTGCGCGTCTTCGACGATGCCGACGGGAAGATGAATCTCGCGCTCCCCGACGTGGCTGGCGGCCTGCTGGTTGTCAGCCAGTTCACGCTGTTGGGAGATTGCCGCAAGGGGCGCCGGCCGAGTTACGTGGCGGCGGCGCCGCCGGAGCTGGCCGAACGGCTCTACGAAGCGTTCGTCGCCGCGGCGCAGAAAACGGTCGCCCGCGTCGAGACCGGACGTTTTCGCCAGGAGATGCAGGTCGAGCTCGTCAACGATGGTCCGGTGACACTGCTGCTCGATAGCCGCAAAACCTTCTAGCCGCGCTCAGCGATTCCAGGCCGGGTCGGCGCGGCGCGCGGCGTCGATGTCGTTCCGCTGCTCCGGCTCGATGAATTCCCCCTGCTCTGCCGGCGTGCCGGCGAACGTCGTGCCACCCGACTCGAGAATCCGCACGTACGGCGCCACGTCCCCTTGGTACACGCGCCCGTCGATGGCCAGAAACGTCAAGAGCGCCACGCAGCCCCAGGTGAAGAAGTTCGGAATCGGTC
>JAEUIK010000115.1 GCA_016793185.1 Planctomycetaceae bacterium
TTGCGGTTCGGCTAGGAGTTCCCGTCATCAAGGCCTCCATCGGGACTTGCACCCGACCAGTCGCATCCCGGATCGCTTTCGCTTGCCGGTTCACAGCGCCAGGTCATGACGCTGTCGCGTCATGCCTGACGCAACAAAAAAAAAGGGTTTGCGAGATTATTCGCAAACCCTTATCAGGTAACAAGTGCCGAAGAGAGGACTTGAACCTCCACCCGGTTGCCCGGACTAGGTCCTGAACCTAGCGCGTCTGCCATTCCGCCACTTCGGCAAGTGATCTGGTCAACTGGTTATAGGTCACGCAGGGCCGATGTTCAAGGCGGTACCAAGTGACCAATTCCGGCAGCCGGAGGTTCGGCCGCGGTGCTCGAGCCCGCGCCTCGGTGGGGGGAACACCCGCCGATTGTCGGCCGCGCCGAGGCCCGCTCCCAGAGGCCGCGTGCCGGTACCCCTCAGCCGGCCGCGGCGAAACCAGATCGCTACAGTTCGCGGGCGTTGAACGTATCGCCCTGCTTGAGGTCGCCGGTCTCGAGCCCCTTACGGAACCAGCGGACCCGTTGCTCCGAGGTGCCGTGAGTGAAGGAATCTGGCACCACCTGGCCACGCGTCTGGCGTTGCAGGCGGTCGTCGCCGATCGCATTGGCGGCGCGGAGCCCTTCCTCGATATCGCCGGGCTCGAGGATGCGGCTCGCCTTTTGAGCCCGATGGGCCCAGACGCCCGCAAAAAAGTCGGCCTGCAATTCGACCCGCACCGAGAGCTGGTTGTATTCCTCGGGCGACATGCGGCCGCGCATGGCGGCTACCTTGTCGGAGATGCCCATGATCTTCTGGACGTGATGTCCGATCTCATGAGCAATGACGTAGGCCTGGGCAAAGTCGCCCGGCGCGCCAAACTTGCTGTCGAGCTCGTCGAAGAAGCTCATGTCGAGATAGACCTTCTCGTCGGCCGGGCAATAAAAGGGTCCGACCGCAGCGCTGGCAAAGCCGCAAGCCGATTGCACCTGGCCGCGGAAGAGGACCAGGATCGGCTCTCGATATTGTCCGCCGGTCTCCTGGAAGAGTTGATTCCAGACATCCTCGGTGCTGGCGAGCGTGGTGGCCACGAACTTCTTCAGTTCTTCTTCCTGGGGACTCGCTTCCGCCGGGCCCTCTTGCTGGGCGCCGGCGCCGGGCTGCTGGGGAAGCTGGTTGATCAGTTGTTGGGGATCGGCGCCCAACAGGACCATGACGAGAATCAGGAGGATGGTGCCGATGCCGCCGCCGACGACCATCGCGCCACCCCGCATCCCCCGCCGATCTTCGATGTTCTCGCTTTCGCGACGCCCTTGCCAACGCACGATGGTGCCCTTTTAAGAATGGTGATGAGTCTGCCGAGCGCGGCCCGTATGGGTGGCGCGACAACGTATTGTACGCCGTTCGTCGTTCGTGCCAGCCCACCGGGTCAAAATGTCATTCGGCCGATCCCGCCGCCGGCTGGCCGAGCGCCCACACGATGCCGTTGGTCAACAGGTGGCGAAATGCTGGCATCGCGAACTCCTCGGGATGCCCCAGCGACGTGTAGAAGACGCGGTTGCCCGCAGGGGTCGCGTAGGTCCAAGCGACGGGCTCGTCGGGCTGTTTGCCCTCGACGCGGCCCCGCAGCAGGACCTTGGCGCTCGACGCCACGGGACTCGTCTTGTAGAGCCAGGAAGGGACTTGCAACTCGCCTGCGGGAAAGCCTTGGAGGAGCGGGTTGTCGGCCGCTCCCGGCTCGATCCAGATGAGCGTTCGCGCGCCCGCACCGGGCTTGTTACCGTGATGCCCCGTGTAATGCCCGCCCAGCACCGTGCCGTCGAACTCGGGCCAGACCGCATGACCGGCCGGGGGCTCGTTGCCGTCCCGCAGGGCGAACGCATGGCTGGCGGTTCGGATCCCCACGACCGGCTTCCCACTGGCCAGGTACGCCTTGATCCGCGCGAGTTGCTCGGTGGGGGGCGTCCGGCGGCGCACGCTAACCACCAGCAAGTCGGCCGAATCAAGCGCTTCGAGGCCCGGAAAGTCGTTGGGATCGCTCTCGGATGCATGCACGAAGGTCGTTCGGATGTTTCGCGAAGCCAGTTCCTCGTCTGCAAAGCGAGGGAGAGTGGTCTTCGTTTCGTACTCATCCTCGCCGACGACAAACACCACGTGCGGCCGGCGATCGCCGGCAAAGGCGAACGGCGCCCCGCCCAGGAAATCGGTGCTGAGAATCGTCGGGCACCAGTACTTCTCGATGTGCTCGACAACCAGGTCGGTGGCGCGAAAGTGGTCCAACCCGACCGGCGGCGAAAGCGAGTCGTGCATCGAATCGGTCAAGTCACGGCACAAGACGACATCCTGACCGAATCCGCACATCTGTCGAATCGAGAACGGGCGCCCCAGCACGCACATGTTCGTGTGCACCCCCATCACGATCACATGCCGGATACCCCGCTCGCGCATCAGATAGTACGCATCGGTGCTGTCGGCGATCGCGTCCTCGGGCGCAATCTCGAGCGTCTCGATCTGGCGGCGCCACGGGTTGCCGTGAGGGCATTGCGGTTCGCAATCGCAGCGATCCCGCGAGTTATCGAAGGGGAGCGCTGGCTCGCGACCCGACGCCAGCGGGCACCAGCCGGCCGGCTTCTTGTCGGTTTCGACGCGCGGGGCCGCCTGGGCGATCTTGCGCTGGGGCGCTCCCTCGTAGAACTTCATCGTGTCGCTGGGACAGTGCAAGATCAGCACGCCGCGCGCCCGGGCCGCCTTGAGCACTTCGTTCATCCGCGGCGCCATCTCGGCCACGCGGGCCGTGGCCCCCTGGCACCAATGACGGTCCCACATATCGCAGACGACGATCGCTGTCTCACGCGGATTCCAGGCAACCGCACGTTCGACAATGCGAAACTTGCCCGAGCCGGTCTCGGTTTCGCTCCGCACCCGGGTATGTAACTTCCATTCCTCGCCCGTGGCGCCGCAGGGCATCGCCAGGATGCCGGCGACGAGGCACACGAGGACTATGGCAGATCGGCGGCGCATCCGTTGGACTCCCAGGGAAATGAGGGGTTCGGCTGCGGGCGATTGTCGCCCGCCCCGCGGCGCCTGGCAAGCGGATTACCGGTGGCGTAACCGGTGCGTTGGCTTGAAGTTCGCATTGCCGCATGGTTTGATAGAGGGCTGCCCGACGGGCTTCCTCCTCCCCCCTTTATCCCACCTGCGATTCTCCATGATGCACGCGACCTACTACTCGTTGGCGGCGCCTTTGTCGAAACGGAATTTGCGACCGTGCGGCCGCTGGCTGGTGGTCGTGCTCAGCCTGTGCGCCGCGCCGGTCGCCCTGGCGGCCGCCGAGGCGCCGCTCGAGCTCAAGGCGGGAGACCGCATTGTCATCATCGGCAATACGCTGGCCGAACGGATGCAGCAGTACGGAAACCTCGAGACGTTGCTGTACAGCCGCTTTCCGACGCTGGATCTCGTCGTCCGCGATCTCGGCTGGTCGGCCGACGAGTTGACCCTGCGTCCCCGATCCCAGGACTTCCAGGACCATGGGCACAATCTGACCGATCACAAGCCCAACGTGGTGATCGCGTGTTTCGGCTTCAATGAATCGTTCGCGGGGCCGGCCGGTCTGTCGAAGTTTGAAGCCGATCTGGCGAAGTTCATCCAGGAGACCACATCCACTTCCTACAACGGCGTCGCGCCGCCCCGGCTGGTGTTGGTGTCGCCCATCGCTCACGAGAACCTGGGACGCCGGACGTTGCCCGACGGTTCGAAGAACAACGCCAACCTCAAACTCTATACGGCGGCCATGGCCAAGGCTGCGGCCGCCCAGCCGGGCGTGGTGTTCGTCGACTTGTTCACGCCGACGGCGGAGCAAATGCCCAAGTCCGCGGAAAAGTGGACGATCAATGGTATCCATCTCAATCGCTATGGCGACGCGCAGGTGGCAACCCTGATCGACGCGGCCCTGTTTGGCCCCCGACCCGCGACCGTGCCAGCCGACCTGGAGAAACTTCGCGCAGCGATCGCCGAGAAGAACCTCCAGTTCTGGTTCGATTATCGCGCCGTGAACGGCTTCTACATCTACGGCGGCCGCAAGAATCCCTTCGGGGTCGTCAACTTTCCGGCCGAGTTCGCCAAGTTGCGCAAGATGATCGAGAACCGCGATCGCCGCATTTGGGCCGTGGCGCGGGGCGAGGCCGTGCCCGAGACGATCGACGACAGCAACACGGGCGAGTTCGTCAAAGTCGAGACCAACTATACCCAGCCGATCGTGATTACCCGCCCCGAGGAAGAACTGGCCAAGTTCAAGCTGCCGGAGGGGTACGAAGCCAATCTCTACGCCTCGGAGGTTGAGTTTCCTGACCTCGAAAAGCCGGTGCAATTCGAGTTCGACAGCCGGGGCCGACTGTGGGTGGTCGTGATGCCGTCGTACCCGATGTACCTGCCGGGCACTCCGGTCAACGACAAGGTCCTGATCCTGGAAGACACCAACGGCGATGGCAAGGCGGACACGCAAAAGGTCTTCGCCGACAAGTTGCACGTCCCGACCGGAATCGAATTGGGGGACGGCGGGGCCTACGTCGCGCAGCAGCCGAACCTGATGTTCCTCAAGGATACCGACGGGGACGATCGGGCCGACACCCGCGAGGTCGTGCTCCACGGCTTTGATTCGGCCGATTCGCATCACTCGATCAGCGCCTTTACCTGGGGCCCCGACGGCGCCCTGTACTTCCAGGAGGGAACGTTCCACCGCACCCAGGTAGAAACGCCCTATGGACCCCAGCGCGTCCACGACGCGGCCGTGTTCCGCTATGAGCCGCTCACCGAGAAGTTCGAGGTTTTCATCTCCTACGGATTCGCCAATCCCTGGGGGCATCTCTTCGATCGCTGGGGGCAGAACTTTGTGGCCGATGCCTCGGGTGGGGCCAATTACTTTGGCACCGCCTTCTCGGGACAGGTCGACTATCCGCACAAGCACGGCTCGATGCGGCAGTTTCTCAAGATGCAGTGGCGCCCCACGTCGGGCTGCGAGTTCGTCACGAGCCGCAATTTCCCCGACGACGTCCAAGGGAATTACCTGCTGAATAACTGCATTGGCTTCCATGGGGTGCTGAACTACAAGATGCGCGAGGAGGAGTCGGGGTTCTTTGCCGATCCGGTGGAGCCGCTGTTGCAGTCGAAGGACCAGAACTGCCGGCCGGTGGACCTGAAGTTCGGCCCCGACGGCGCCCTCTATGTCATCGACTGGTTCAACCCGCTCGTCGGTCACATGCAGCATTCCATTCGCGATCCGAATCGCGACAAGCATCACGGGCGGATCTGGCGGATCACGTACAAGGGGCGCCCGCTGGCTACGCCTCCGCGGATCGCGGGCGCCTCGACCCGCGAGTTGCTCGACCTGCTCAAGGTCTATGAAGATCGCACGCGGTACCGAGTGCGGCGCGAGTTGCGCACGCACAACACCGAGCAGCTCATGACCGAGCTCAAGAGCTGGGTGGCGGGGCTCGATCCGCAGGATCCCGAGTACCAGCACCATCTGCTCGAGGCCCTCTGGCTGCACCAGCAGCACGACGTCGTCGACCAGAAGTTCCTCGAGCAGATGCTCCGCTCGCCCGACTATCACGCTCGGGCGGCCGCCACGCGCGTACTGTGCTACTGGCGCGACCGGCTCGACAAACCGCTGGAACTGCTGCAGGCGCAGGCCAACGACGAGCACCCGCGCGTCCGGCTCGAAGCGGTCCGCGCAGCGAGTTTCTTCCACGAACCGCAAGCGATGGAAGTCGCCCTCGAGACGCTCGCCCATCCTCAGGATCCATATCTCGAGTACACGCTCAAGGAAACCTTGAACACGCTCGAGCGACGTGCGAAGGCAGGATCGCAGTAGCCGGCACGACGCCTGTCGAAGTTTCGGGGTATCGATCTCGGGTATTGTTTCCGCCATGCTGCATCGATTTGTTGTCTTGATCTGTCTGCTGACCGTCGGGCAGATGCTCTTCTCGTCACACTCCAAGGCCCAAGACGCGGCTCCGCTCGTGCGGATGCTCAAGAGCGGCCGGCTTCCCCCCGAGCGCATCGGCAACGTTCTGAACCTGGTCTTCCAGCGTGGCAATGCGGAGGACCTGGGATACCTGTTTGCACGCGCGGCCGATCCGGCCGGTTTTCCGG
>JAEUIK010000140.1 GCA_016793185.1 Planctomycetaceae bacterium
GGCGTCGTTGGCAAAGCTGACGGGAAGTCCGCAGTGGTGACTCACCCGATCGCGAATCGGAAAATCGCGCCAGCCCCCGAGGTTGTGCGGTTCGAGCAACATGCCGGCCGGGACATCCATCGTGCCGGGCGAGCCGAGGCCGACGCGGGCGACCTCCTGCGGCTCGAGTCCCGCCTCGCGGATCGCCCGCAGCGCTCCTTCGCCCATCCGGCGGGCTCCATCCTCGGCGCCCAGGTGCGACTGGGTGGGGGCGGTGTGCCAGCTCAGCGTGCGTCCCTGGTTATCGACGACGCCGATCTTGATGTTGGTGCCCCCCAGGTCGATCCCGGCAAAGAAGGGAGCTTCGGCCTGGGCCCGGGGGATGAATTCGCGAATGCGGGACATGATTGGCTGGAAAACTCGCAGGGACTCGGAACGGCAACGCGACAGCACGGGGGAGGTTCCCGCCCGGTTGCGATGGCAATCCGCACGGGCGTCAGCATAACCCAGGCCGAGGATTGCCTGTTATGCCGATCGGCGCCGACCCTGGGGCGAGGCGCGAGAGGCGGGGCAGGCAGTAAGTATAGACGCGCAAGCCGGTTGGGACAATTGGGTGGAAATGGCGGTCAGCCGAGTGGCATTTAGCCCCACCACCGATTCTGCTTGGGCTGTGACTCGCAGCGGCGGTATGATTTTGACAGAGGAGTCTGAGATGACAGCCGAACTCTCGCCTGAGCTAAGACAGGCACTGGCCGCCTCTCCGAATGGTCCGATCGAGGTCGTCGATCCTGTGACCAAGCGCGCTTATATCTTGGTCAGCGCCGAAGCCTACCAACGCATTCAAGCTCTGCTCGGCGACGACCAGGACGCCGTCGGTGACATGTCCAGGCTCCTCGCGGATCTTGCGCCTGACGATTGGGAGGATCTGTCCAGCTACGAGTCGCCTCAGCCATGAAGGTTCGGCGCGGCGACGTCGTGCTCTTGGACTATCCGTTCAGTAGCGGCCTGGGCTCGAAAGTCCGCCCCGCTTTGGTCGTGCAAGGCGACCGCGACAACGCCCGGTCGTCGAACACAATTGTGGTGTTGATTACTCGAACGATCCATCGTGTCGATCATGTTGACACGCAGCTCTTAATTGACATTACAACGCCCGACGGGCAAGCGACCGGTCTGCGGGCAACTTCCGCGGTCAATTGCTCGAATCTGTTTACAATTAGCGACGCGCTCATCCGCAAGAAGATTGGGACGTTGTCTGCCGACGCGATGTTGCAGGTGAACGAGCGTTTGCGGAAGGCGCTCGGGTTTTGAGTTGGATTCGATTAAAAAAAGCCGGCTGGATAATTATTGCGACGATTCGCTAGTAAGCTCGTCATACAGCCGAAGCATCCACTTGATAATGAAGTCGTCGTCGGAGGGCTGCGGAAAGTACGCATCATCTTCGATCAAACGAAACGCACCACGCAAGTAACCTACAAGGTCCTCGCGAGTCATTGCGACCGCGCTGAGTTGCGCGAACGAGTGACTTAAGGATTCGCGGATGCTCGAGTGAATCTCGCTTTGGATGCTGTTGTCATTTAATAACGCAGTAAGGTCCCGCACCTTTTGCGCTTCGTAGAGACCCATTTGCCACTCACTCCGCCCCCTTCTTCTTCGCGAACGCCATCAACCGCTCCATCTCGTACTTGCTCCCCACGTAGAGCGGCGTTCGCTGGTGCAGGCTGTCGGGCTGGATGTCCATGATCCGCTGCCGGCCGTCGGTCGCCATGCCGCCGGCCTGTTCGGCGATGAAGGCGATCGGGTTGGCTTCGTAGAGCAGCCGCAGCTTGCCCTTGCTGTATCGCGCCGTCGGCGGGTACATGAAGATCCCGCCGCGCAAGAGCGTGCGATGGAAGTCGGCCACCAGCGAGCCGATGTACCGCGACGAATAAATCGCGTCGTCCTCGCTGCTCTTCAGCCAGTGCAGATACCTTCGGCAGTACTCGGGAAAGCCATCCATGTTGGCTTCGTTGACCGAATACAGGCTGCCGCGGGCTGGCATCTTGATGTTGGGATGGCTCATCACGAAGGCCCCGATGGCCGGGTCGAGCGTGAAGCCGTAGACACCGTCGCCCGAGGTGTAGACCAACATCGTCGACGAGCCGTACAGCACGTAGCCGGCCGCCAACTGCCGGTCCCCCGGCTGCAGCACGTCGGCGCCGGCGTCGCTGGCGCTGCCGTCACGGGCGAGGATCGAGAAGATCGTCCCGACCGAGATGTTCAGGTCGAGATTGCTCGACCCGTCGAGCGGGTCGAAGACGACGATGTACTTGCCGTGGCTGGGGTTCTGCAGCACGACGACCGGCGTGTCGTTCTCCTCCGAAGCTAACACGCCGACGTTGCCGCGCCGGCCGAGGCAGTGCAGCAGCGCCTCGTTGGCGTAGACGTCGAGCTTCTGCACCTCTTCGCCCTGGACGTTCGAATCGCCGGTCGCCCCCAGTTTGTTTCCGAGACCGGCGCGGCGCACTTCGGCGGCGACCATTTTGGTGGCCAGGGTGATGCCCGACAGCAGCCACGAGAACTCGCCGCTGGCGTCGGGAAAGCGCCGTTTCTGCTGTTCGAGAAGATGTTGAGCAACGGTGATGGGAAGGCGTTCCGACATGCAATCCAACCTCTGCGACCGAGAGAAGTCACGAGTCCGACGAACCGCCTGCGTCCTCAGAATAGTCGCCGGCTGGCAGCTTCACCAGATGGGCGGCAGCGGCACAGTCGCGACGCATCGTGCGCCGCGCGGCGGCGGGGAAGTTTTCGCGCTGACGGACGACTAAGCCGCGACGTCGGCGAAGCTCAGCTCGAGGAAGACCCCTTCGACGGTCTCGGCGTCGATCTGGTCGAGCTCCTGCCCCGCTCCGGCCACCAGGGCCAGTTCGGCGAGCTGGTTCACGCGGCGGGGGAGGCCGTGCGAGAGGTCGTACAGCCGCGCGAGCGCAGCGGTGGTAAAGAGGGGCCGCTCGGCGCCGGCTTGCTCCAGCGCGTGGCGGACGAAGTCCTCGGTCTCCTGGTGCGTCCAGGGGGCCAGGTCGATCCGCAGATCGGACATTTGCAGCAGATCGCGCCCCGGATTCGGACGCTGGTAAGGCCGACCCGCCAGGATCACGTTCAGCTTCAGACCTGGCAGCTCGTCGGTGTGGACCAGGCGCGACACGAGCGACGCGACCCCGGCCGTGACCGCGTCGAAGCTGTCAAACATCAGCACCAGCGGGCGCAGTTGGTAGCGCAACGCCGCCAGCTGGTCGTCGATGCTGCGCCACAGCGTGAATGGCGACTGGGCCGTGTCGGGATTCATCCCCATTCCGGCTGCCAGCCGCCAGAGAAACTCGTCGGGCTCGGTGCCCCGCAAGCTGACTTGAGCCACCGTCACCCCCCGGTGCCGGAGCGACGATGCTAGCACCTGCAGTACCAGCGATTTGCCGGTGCCCGCCTCGCCGGCGACCAGGCCGAGGCGCCACCCTTGATCGACCAGGAAGTGCAGTCGGGCGAGGGCCTCTTCGTGCGAACCGCCGGGGAAATACCGCCGCGGATCGAGCACGTTGCGGAACGGCGGCTGACGCAAGCCCCAATGCGATTCGTACATCGGTGTCTCGCGGGCGTTGGGCCCGTCCCCAGGATTTTTCCGGGTGCCACGGGCAGCTTGCTGCCTGTGCGATTTCGGCGGAGAAGACACTGGCGGACAAGTCGCCAGCGGTACCAGACGGGGTCGCTGATTCAGTTGTCCAACGGATCGTTCGGCAATCGCCAGCCCGGAGAGTTGGCGCAGTTGTGGTTGATGGGTTAATCGGTAAAATGCCCACCCGTTCTTCAGCGACAGTCGCCGAAACGCGGCAGAAACTCTCAAGATTTGCGTTTCCGCCAGCCCACCCCGCTTCACTCTCCCGCGACGCGAGCGCGCATGGCCGACCGCTACTTCGTATCGCAACCGATCGCTGGGGATCGCGTGGTGCTCTCCGAGGCCGAGGCGCATCACCTCGCACGCGTGATGCGTGCCCAGCCCGGCGATGAAGTCGTGCTCTTCGACGGCACCGGGGGCGAGTATCGCGCGCGCCTTGAACAGGTGACGCGCCACGAGGTCAGGCTCAGCGTCGGCCCGCGGCTCGAGATCGATCGCGAAGCGCGCCTGCGCGTCACGCTGGGCGTGGCGCTTCCCAAGGGAGATCGCCAGCGGTGGCTGATCGAGAAAGCCGTCGAGCTGGGGGTCGCCCGCCTGATCCCCCTCGAGACCCAGCGCGGCGTGGCGCAGCCGGCGGCCAACACGCTCGAGCGACTCGCCCGGGGAGTGATCGAAGCCGCGAAGCAATGCGGGCGGAACCGCCTGATGGAAGTCGCGGCGGCCGCGAGCTGGAGCTCCTTCGTGGGCGCGGCCCCCGGCGGCTCGGTCCGCCTGCTCGCGCATCCGGCCGGGGAGATGCCCGCCGACGCGGGCGCGGCAAAGCCGCTTAGCCTGCTCTCCCCGCCGCATTCGCTGGCAGCGCAAACCGAGGTCTGGATCGCCGTGGGGCCCGAGGGGGGGCTCACCGCCGATGAGGTGCGCGCGGCTCTCGACCAGGATTGGCAAGCCGTGGACCTGGGGGCGCGCATTCTGCGCGTCGAGACCGCCGCCTTGGCCCTGGCCGGGGCCTACCTGCTGGGCTAGCGCAGCACGCGTGAGCTTCACGAACGGCGCGCGACATTTGTGTCGGGATCGCTTGGTCGGGAGCTTGCGTCGCCCGCGCGTCGCGCGCGACGTCACTTCTTCGTCGGTTCGTCCGAGCCCTCTTTTTGCGAGACCTTTTTCTCTTCCGACTTGGCGGTCGACTCTTCGGCCCCAAGCTTGACGATCCGGCCGATCATGTGCCCGCCGTGATCGCCGCCGCTCCAGGTGCCAGCGTACTGATCCTTGTAGACCAACACCCGCGCGCTGAACGTGCCCATGCCGGGCACGAGGACGTTCGTGACTGTGATCACCGGCGTATCGCCGGCCCACTTCACCGGCAGCGTGATGGGGATGCGCGTGTTGTTGCCGCCATATTGAATGGTAGCGTCAAACAGCCAGTAGCCGTTTTTGAGCTTCTTGACCTTGTTTATCGTGTACTTGTCTTCCTTCAGCGGTTGATCGGCCGGACCCCCGGTGAGAGTGAACGAGCCGATCATCTGCGATCCCGAGAGCGTTTCCTCGAAACGCTTCTCGAGCTCTTCCTGCGTCAGCTCCGGTTCGGCGGCCGGTTGCTCGGCCGGAGTTGCCGGCTGGGGATCTTCGGAGTACGCAACGGACGTCCAGCCAGCGACCGTCAACAATCCAAGCATCAACACGAGGCGGGCGAGTGTCATAACCGAGGCTCCTTCGCGGCAAAGACCTCAAATGTTCCGCAGATATTGGATCGCCAGCGCTAATTCGTCGGCCGGCTGGCTGGCGAAGTCGCGGGCGACCGTAAAATACCCCCGATAGTCGCGCTGCTCAAGCGCGCCGAGCAGCGCGGGAAAATCGACCGAGCCGCGCCCCAGCAGCACCTCTTGCCCGCGCGCTGTGGCGCGATCACGCAGGGCGTCGCGAGCCACGACATTCTGGATCAGTCCGCCGAACGCATCGACCGCCGCGAGCGGGTCATGCCCATGCATGACCAGTGCCGCCGGATCGAGGCTCACGGCGACGCTGCCCGACGGGAGCTGTGCGAGCAGTTTGGCGAGGTGCTCGGGGGCGTCGTTGCCGGTGTCCGCGGTCAGGATTGCGCCGACGCGGTTACCGTAGGCCGCCAGGTCGCTCAACACGTCGACCAGCAGCTTCCAGCGCGGATCGGCTTCGTCGTCGGGGATGCTGCCGACGCAATTGAGCACCAGCGGCGTGCCGAGCGCGTGCGCCATTTGCATGGCCTGCCGGGTGGCCTCGACGCGCCGGTCGAGCTCCTCCATGTCGTCGTAGCCCCGGCGCGTACGAAAACCCAGCGCCGAGACGCGCAGGTTCTGATCGTCGAGCATTTTGCGGAACTGCCGCAGGGCGGTCTGCGAGAGCTCGGCCGGCCGCAGTTCGTGGCGGGCGTCGATCTCGATCGCCTGGGCGCCGATCCGCGCGGCAATCGCAATCGCCTGCCGCAAGGGTTGACGCAAGCTGCGCAGTTGGACGGAGATCTTCAAGGCGGGCAAGGGGAAAGCCTTCTCAAGTAACGGGTCGAATCGCGTCGGGATGTGGATCGCAGCCACGTATTGTAGCGAACCGGGAAGGGCGAATGGGGAGACCGTTTGCCGACCCGCCCCGGGCCCGACCAGTGGCACGCAGCGCACCGCTGCGGCACAATGAGGCGCGCGCGAAACCTCAAATTGATTCTACCGCGGAGCCTCCGCATGCCCACCGTGGACGAAGTGACCGCATTTCTCGATCGATTCGCCCCGGCCGAGCTGGCGGCCGACTGGGATAACGTCGGTCTCTTGCTGGGAGACCGCCAGGGAGCCGTCGAACGAGTGATGACCTGCCTGACCGTCACGCCGCGGAGCGCGGCCGAGGCGGTCCGGGAACGGGCGAATTTGATCGTCACGCACCATCCGCTGCCGTTTCGCCCCCTGCGGCGGCTGACCACCGACGCGCACGAAGGGCGCCTGCTCTGGGAACTGGCCCGGGCTGGAATCTCGATCTACAGCCCGCACACGGCGTTTGACTCGACGCGCGGCGGCATCAATCAGCAGCTTGCCGAGGGGATCGGTTTGCGGGAGATCGCTCCGCTCGTTCCGACCGAGAGCGAAGTGGGGACCGGGCGCCGCGGCCGACTTGATCCCCCCTGCAATCTCGGCGAACTGGCCGAGCGCGTGAAGAAACTGCTGCACCTCGAGCTGTTGCAGGTCGCGGGGGCCAGCGCGAAGCCCATCGAACGCGTGGCCGTCGCTTGCGGCAGCGCCGGCGAGTTGCTGCCCGCCGCGGTTGCAGCGGGCTGCGACTGCCTGTTGACGGGCGAGATGCGCTTTCATGGCTGTCTCGAGGCCGAGGCGCAGGGGATCGCCCTGGTCCTGGCGGGCCACT
>JAEUIK010000144.1 GCA_016793185.1 Planctomycetaceae bacterium
CCGGAAAGCTGCCGCGCTCGTTGGTCATCCCCCCGTGCTGCCCCCCCCTGCCAACCGCGCAGGTCTTGCACGCGTTTTTGCTGCGCATGGCGCGCCAGAGGCGCAGGTAACCGACCTCGTGCCCTTTTTTCAGGGTGTAGAGGATCGCTCGCCATCCGCCGCCGGACTTGAGAGGCCGCATGCCGGATATCGCCTGGGGGCCAGGGAGTCAGCATCGGGATCGCCCCGAACCGCTCTCCTTAATGTAACCCACCGCAGCCCGGGTGGTGAATCCTCGCAACGCACCGCCAGCGCGGGCGTCAACTCCGGGCGTCGAACGACCGGGGTTCGCCGACTTTGCCAACGCGGGCGACGGGGTCCTGCCCACTCCGGCGCACGGGAGCGAACGGCGGCAATTCAGCTCGACGCTGGCTCAAGCGAGGCTCATGGTGACGGTCTTGGTCTCGGTATAGGCGTCGAGACCGCGCTCGCCGAGTTCGCGTCCCATGCCCGACATCTTGAACCCGCCGAACGGCGCGGCGGCGTCGAAGACGTCGTAGCAGTTCACCCAGACGGTGCCGGCCCGAACGTTGTTGGCCAGGTGGTGCGCCTTGCCGACGTCTCGCGTCCAGACCGCGGCCGCCAGGCCGAACACGGTGTTGTTCGCGCGTTGCACGATCTCGTCCAGGTTCTTGAATTTCAACACCGAGAGCACCGGGCCGAAAATCTCGTCGCGGGCGATGGCCATGTCGTCGGTCACCCCGGTGAACATGGTCGGCTCGATGAAGTAACCGCGGTTGCCAAAGCGTTTGCCGCCGTTCACGCACTGGGCGCCCTGCTGCTTGCCCAGATCGATGAAGTGCATGATCTTGTTGAACTGGTCCTGGTCGACCTGCGGGCCCTGCTCGGTCTCGGGATCGAGGGGGTTGCCGAGCTTGCGCTTTTCGTTGAGCGCACTGAGGCGCTCGACGAACTTGTCGTAGATCTTCTCCTCGACGAAAAGCCGGCTGCCGGCACAGCAGCATTGCCCCTGGTTGAAATAGAGTCCGAAGTGCGCTCCGGCCGCCGCGGCGTCGAGATCAGCGTCGGCGAAGACGACGTTGGGGCTCTTGCCGCCGAGCTCGAAGGTGAGCCGTTTGAGCGTCTCGCTGGCGTCGCGCATGATGATCTGCGCCGTGCGATGCTCGCCGGTGAAGGCGATCTTGTCGACGCCCGGGTGCTTGACGATTGCAGCGCCGGCGGTGGGGCCGTAGCCCGGCACGACATTGATGACGCCGTCGGGAATGCCGGCCTTCTGGGCCAGCCGGGCGAGCCGGAGACAGGTCAGTGGGGTCTGCTCGGCCGGCTTCATCACGATCGTGCAGCCCGCCGCGAGCGCCGGCCCCCACTTCCAGGCGACCATCAGGATGGGGAAGTTCCAGGGAATGATCTGGCCCGCGACCCCCATCGGCTCGCGTCGCGTGTAGGTAAAGTAGTTGCCGCGGACGGGGATCGTTTGGCCGTGGATCTTGTCGGCATACCCGGCGTAGTAGCGGAGGCAGTCAATCGCCAGCGGCAGATCGGCATTGCGTGAATCGCGGATCGGCTTGCCGTTATCGAGCGTCTCGAGGGCCGCGAGCTCGTCGATTTCTTCCTCCATCAGGTCGGCCAGCTTGTGCATCAAGCGGCCGCGATCGCGCGCGTCCATCTTGCGCCACGGTCCCTGCTCGAAGGCCTTCCGCGCGGCGGCGACAGCCAGGTCGACGTCGGCCGCGTCCCCCTCGGCGACTTGGGCAATCACTTCTTCCGTGGCGGGATTGATGGTCTCGAACGTCTTGCCGCTGACGCTCGGAGTCCAACGCCCCCCGATAAAGCACTCGGTCTGGTGAATCTTCGGCTGAGCGATCGGCTCGAGTGTCGTGGCCATGATTCCAACTCCTGTGAGGTGCGGAGAGCGGGGCGCGTGCGGAGACCTTCCCTCCCCGAATTCTATCGGCCGCGGGAAGCGCCTGCCAAGGCAATCTCAACCGCGGGCGACGAGGAGCGTCGACGGGCTCAGGCAGCACGGCAAGGTGTCTGCCGCGGCCGACGCCGCCTGACGCGGGCTCGGGCGGGCCAGCGCCTTCGGCCGCAACTTGACATCGGTGCTCAGCACCCTGCATATTGCGGGCTGGTATAGTTCCTGAACTTGTCTGCAGACGTTCGACGAGGCTCTCTTGAAAGACTTTTCTTACGCGGCGGCCGCGACCGTGGACGAAGCGGTCAGCTTGCTCGCGGCCGGCGGGGCGCGGGCACGCGTGCTGGCCGGCGGCACCGATATCATCGTTCAGCTCCGCGAAGGAATGCGCGAGGCCGACCTCCTGGTCGACGTCAAGAAAGTTCCCGAGCTGATGGCGGTCGACTACTCCCCCCAGCGTGGGCTGCGCTTGGGGGCGGCCGTTCCTTGTTATCGCCTGTACGACGATCCCCAGCTCTGCGCCGCCTATCCAGCCGTGTGCGATGCCGCCCGGATCATCGGCGGCTGGCAGATTCAGAGCCGGGCCTCGCTCGGCGGCAATCTTTGCAACTCGTCCCCCGCGGCCGATTCGACGCCGGCCCTCATGGCCCACGATGCGACGGCACACATCGCCGGACCGGCCGGGACGCGGACCGTCAAAGTCGCGGACTTCTGCACGGCGCCGGGCCGGAACGTGCTGGAGCGGGGAGAGTTCCTGGTGCGTCTCGAGCTTCCGCCGCCGGCGCCGCATGCCAGTTCGCACTACCTGCGTTTCATTCCGCGCAACGAAATGGATATCGCCGTCGTCGGCGCCGGGGCCTGGCTGCGGCTCGACCCCACCGGCCAGAAGATCGAGGAAGCCCGGATCGCGTTGGGAGCGGTCGCGCCACGCCCGCTGTTGGCGACCGAGGCGAGCAACTCGCTCCGCGGTCAGCCGGCCACCGAGGCCAGTTTTGCCGCCGCCGGCGAGTTGGCCAAGAAAATCGCCACGCCCATCGACGACAAGCGAGGCACGGCCGAGTACCGCGTTCATCTGGTGGGCGTACTTGTCCGCCGGGCCCTGGCCGGAGCGCTCGAGCGTGCCCGTGGATCGAACGGCAAGGCCTGATCCTGACGACAACTCGAGGCGTTCACGCCTCTTTACCTAGCGAGCGACCCTTTCATGTCGAAGAAGATTCAAGTCAGCACGACGCTCAACGGCGAGCCGGTCGAGTTTCTCTGCGAAGCCCGCCAAAGCCTGCTGGAAGTGCTCCGCGACGTGCTGCGTCAGACCGGCACCAAGGAAGGCTGCAACAACGGCAACTGCGGCGCCTGCACGGTGCTGA
>JAEUIK010000156.1 GCA_016793185.1 Planctomycetaceae bacterium
CGAGGGCATCGATATGCCGCTGACGGGGCCGGGCGCGCCGCACGCGCCGCCGGCGCCGACGCACGCCCCCGTCGCGGCAGTGCCGCAACCGACGTTCGAGACGCCGCCACCCGCCGCCCGCAGCCGCCGGTGGTTTCGCGGCAAGAGCCCGGCCGAGGCGGGGCACTCGCCCGACGCGTAGGGCGCGTGTGACACGGTCGCGGCAGGGGGAGCCAGACTGGCGGTAACCGCAATGCGCCAAGAGTGTGTATCTGCCATGGGGCCGGACGCCCGCAGCATGCGGTTCTTCCTATGGCGCGAGTGTCGGCTCCCCGCCCGAATCCGTGCAACTCCGCCACGCGAATATGGGACTTCGGCGCTCGTCTAGGCCTATTTTCCGTCCTTTGCTATCGTCTCGCCCTCAGGATTTAGCCACTGGGGAGAGCCAAGGATGGCATCGCACGCACTGGAAGCTAAGTACGGACTCGCAGCCTCCGAATTGCTGGACGCAATCGACGCTCGCTTCAGGCTCAAGGTAGCGCTCGAAGGTGCGGTCGCCGAAGTGCAAATGGCCAAGAAAATTGCACCGCTCGTCGGGTCTGTCGTCGAGCGGCTGGAGGTTCACGACTTAGACGGGCGACCAGACTTCAGCATTTGGCTGCCAGGTCGCCAGTCACCGTTACTTGCCGAATGCAAAAACATTCGCGAGAGTGGCAAGGCCTGCGGTGAAGCATATCGAGTGAAGGGCAAGGTCGTCGCCTATAAAGTCGAGACCCAAAAGACTCGCGCGGCAACCGGCGACCCCACGAGTCGGTTCTACGGCACGGACCAGTACCATATCTTGGGTGTGTGCCTCGGGAAGAAGACCGGAGACTGGGCCGATTTTCTATTCGCTCGAACGGTCGATCTTGCCTGTCACGCGAAGCACGGTCACAAGCTCGCCGTCTTTCAGCGCGTGCCGTTACCGGATGCCAGCGACCTCAGTCCATGGTATGCTGACCTCTCTGAACTTCTCCGCCATTTCGACGAGCCGCCATGCCCCGCAAGCCCCTCTACAAGACGGACCTAGGCAAGGCATACTGCGCTGACAGTCTTGAATTGTTGCCGACGCTGCCCGATGCCAGTGTTGATCTCGTCTTTACCTCGCCGCCCTACGCCCTCCACTTTAAGAAAGAATACGGCAACGCCGACCAGAAGGACTATGTTGCTTGGTTCATGCCGTTCGCTCGCGAGTTCAAGCGAGTTCTCAAGCCGGACGGGAGCTTCGTGCTCAACATCGGTGGAAGCTGGACACCGGGCGCTCCGGTGCGGTCTCTCTACCACTTCCGGCTGTTGTTGGCCCTGTGCGACGAGTTGGGCTTCAACCTCTGCCAGGAGTTCTTCTGGTACAACCCGGCCAAGATGCCGGCCCCAGCCGAGTGGGTCAACGTGCGGCGGCTTCGAGTGAAGGATTCTGTCGAGTACATCTTCTGGTTGTCGGCCTCGAAGTTCCCTCGGGCGGACAACTCCAAAGTACTCCAAGCCTACAGCAAAGACATGGCGCGTCTGATAAAGCGCGGAATTAAGGAAACCAAGCGGCCGTCCGGCCACAACATTAAAACGACATTCGCGGCGGACAAGGGTGGTTCCATCCCACCCAACCTAATCGAGTGTGGCAACAACGAATCGAACAGCCGCTATATCAAAGAGTCGAAGCGGAACGGTCAGAAGGTCCATCCGGCAAGATTCCCGGCAGAGTTGCCTCGGTTCTTTATCGAATTCCTCACTTCGCCAGGGGATTTAGTCTTGGACCCGTTCGCCGGCTCGAATACTACGGGAGCCGTTGCCGAGAAGCTTGGTCGGCAATGGATCGCAGTGGAGAAAGACCAGAGCTACGCGATGGACTCGGAGCTACGGTTCGGTGAGGTGGACGAGAGCGGAGTAAACGGGAATGGGCAGCTGCGATTGAATTTGGGTTGAGCAATCCGCGCGTGATACGCTTGCTCGAAGAGGTCCGCGTTTACTTCTTGCGCCAGCGAAGCGCCGCCAGGCTCCCGATGCCGATCAGCCATAGCAACCAGCTGCTTGGCTCGGGCACGGCCGAAACCTGCGCATCCCAGGCCAGCGCGTAATTCCAGGCCTGATTGGACGTCAGCGAGATCATGTAGCGTCCCGCCGGCAGGTTCTGCAGGAAAATGTGCTCGACGTTATCGATGGTCGAGATGCTCTGCGCTAATTGGGCACCGGGCGTAAAGCCGGTGGCCGCGTAGAGCTTGAGGTCGATGTTGGCAAGTTCCGCGTCCAGGAGCGCCGTTCCGGCCGGCCCGGCCCCTGCGGTGATCGTGACCTCGCGCAGCCAGGTGGCGGTGATCGAGAGCTGGTCGAGCGTGAACCCGCTGCCGATCTCGAAGAAGTAGTTCTTGGCGCCGGCCGCGGCGAGCGAATCGTAATCCCAGCCGGTGCCGGCGACGAGGCTCACGTCGCTCGCCTCCTGCTCGCCAGCGGTAAGGATCCGATGGCTGTGATCAATATTGAGGAGCCCCGCGCCGTAGCGCGCATCGAGCGGTTGCGTGTCGGTGTGCGACCAGCTTGGCAGCGCGTCCTTCGTGGCGCCCGTCAAGAGCACCGCCTTGATCGTCTCGGGCCGCACCGCGTCGGCCGCGCTGGCCGAAAGGTTGTTGCCAGTCTCGACCAGCAGGGCCGCGGCGGCCGCCACTTTCGGAGCCGCGTAGCTGGCGCTGTTCGTCGCCAGCGGGAACTTGCCGGGGGCGACGATGTCGGGCTTGCTCCGTCCGGCAACGTCCAATGCCGTGGGGCCGACGCTCGACGCGGCGTCGCTCATCCCCACCGCAATCGAGTTGTACGAGCCGGCCATCGCCTGCGGCAGGGGGGCCGAGTTGCCGACGGCCACCACCGCGATGCTCTGATCGCGCTGGATCGCATAGTCGAAGCGGCGCAACACATCGGCGCCGATCTGCGCCGAGCTGAACGGAGGCGATGCCGTGAAGCTATAGACCGCGAAGCTGAAGTTCTGAACTTTGGGAGGAGCCGGATCGATCACCGGTCCCTGCGGATCGAGCAAGCGCAGATAGCCGGTGATGTAGTCATTGGCGTTGTAGGCGGCGACGGAGGCGATCTGCGGCGCGATGCTTGAAGTGTTGCCGTAGAAGTTGCGCCCCACCGTCGTGGCGTGGCTCGACGCGCCTCCTCCCGGTCCATTCATGGCGGTGACGGGCTCGCCCAGCAGTTCGCCAGCCGAAGTGTTGGGCAGGTACAGATTGCCCGCCAGCGGCGCCTCGACCTGCATGGCGGTCACTTTCGCGCCGGTCGGCAAGGGTTCGCTCGCGGCAGCCAACCGGGCCACGAGGCTGGTGTAACCGATCTCGGCCTGGTAGGTGGAAATCTCGTCGGCCAATATCGCCGGCGCTGAGAGTGCAAGAACCGCACTGCTGAAGAGGCAAACCGCCACGCGCATCATCTGTTGTCGCTCCTGGCCCCGACGAGCCCGAAGAGCAGGCAACTCGATTCCGGCATCCAGCCGCCGGCCGGAGGGGAACGCGCTCGCAGGCAAGCGTGTTCCACGACATCGGCGGGCGTGCGCAGGCCAGGCCGAGTCGGCTACTTTCGAGCGGTGTTATTCACGAGCGTTTCCCGTTGTGATTGGACTGCTGCCCAGGGTGTTGGAACTGTGGGTCGTCTTTCTCGGTCCGCCACCGAAACCCGAGTGGATTGATGGTAGTCCACACCCCGCAGCCTGCAAGATAATTCACCAGACGGCGTGCCGGCCGCCGGGGGGGAGCCGGTCAACCATGAACCGGTTCGCGCGGGAGCTTGACCGTGATCACCGGACAGGCCGCGCGATTGACGATCGCCTCGGCAACGCTCCCCAGCAGCAGCTTGGCCAGGGCCGTATGCCCATGCGTCCCCATCACGATCAAATCGACGCTTTCGGCTGTCGCCAGGCCCAGCAGCTCTTCGGCCGGGTCGCCGCTCAGCAGCCGGTGGGAGCAGGCCACGCCGGGGACGGTGGGTACCACCTTGTCGAGCGACGCCTCGCCCGGGTCCTCTTGCGAGCGAAGCGCGTAGGGGCGCCCTTCGTCGCTGTCGGGCGAGGCGGCAAACTCGGGCGACGGGAC
>JAEUIK010000537.1 GCA_016793185.1 Planctomycetaceae bacterium
TGGCGCGCCAGCGGTTCGGCAGCGGCGGCAGGCGGATGCTCGGCGACTGTTTCCGAGTGGTATGCCAGTTGGTGCCGGGCTGCCGAAACCGCATCGTCGGAGCAGCCGGCGATCCCCAGGAAGAGTCCAGCGCAAGCAACAGCGATCCCGGTCCCAGCGCGCAGCATGAGAGCACCCCATTCGAAATGAGCCCGCGACATGCGGTCAGACGCCCACACCGAATAAGACGCAGGGCGGGAGGAAAAAATTCCCGCCCCGGCCAAAATCCACACGTTCGGCCCGCCGGCACGCGGTCCGAGCGGGCCGGCGGGGAGGGGGCTACCGGACGTGGATCGAGTTGACGACGGACAACTCGATGGCCACCTGGCGGACCGTCTCTTGGGCGAGTTGCTTGTGGTAATAGCTCGAGACCGAGCCCGACAAGATCAGAGCGTCTTCCACCAGCTCAACACGCAGATCGCGCAGGTCGAGTATGTGGCTGTCGCTGAGCGCCGACTGAGCCCGATGTTGGGCCAGTCCGAGCCGATCAAACTCCGCAATGGGCTTTTCCATTTCCGCTCGTCAACCTCCATGGAGACGGGCCCCGAAACGCGCCGGCAACCGAGACTTGCGGAGAACTTACCGCCACCAAGCACTGCGCAGAGACTCCCTGCGAACTCAGCTCACTCTAGGAGCCGCGGATCGCGAGTGTCAAGAGAATCAGCGCAAAGGTGCTAGCGGGGGATGGTGAATTCCCCGACAGGTTACCCAGGGCAGAGGGGGATGGATTGTCGTGCCAACCGGTCCGGCCTTAGCCGAGCTTGCCGGACTTCTTCAGATAGGCGATCACTTCGTCCGCCAGCGTCTCGGCGTCCTTCTGACCGGCGTCGAGGACGAGTTCCGGCTTCGTCGGCGCCTCGTAGGGATCGTCGATCCCCGTGAAGCCCTTCAACTCGCCGGCGCGGGCCTTCTTGTACAGGCCCTTGGGATCGCGCGCTTCGCAAACTTCCAGCGGCGCATCGACGAAGATCTCGACGAAGTCGCCGTCCTTCATCGCGGCGCGCACGTGGTCGCGGTCGCGGCGATAAGGGCTGATGAAGGCGGTCAGGGTGATCAGGCCCGCCTGGGCGAAGAGATTGGCGACCGCGCCGATGCGGCGGATATTCTCTTCGCGATCCTGGGCCGAGAAACCGAGCCCGAAGCGCTTGGCGAACTCTTCGCCGTGGCGCTCCTTGAGCAAGCCCGGCGCGGCGTTCAAGCCCATGCGAACGTTGTCGCCGTCGAGGACAAAGCTGTGCTTTCCGGCGGCGTGCAACTTGTGGTCGACGAGGTTGGCGACGGTGCTCTTGCCGCAGGCGGAGAGCCCCGTGAACCACACGACGCAGCCCTTGTGGCCGTTGAGCTTCTCGTGATCCTCGCGCGAAACCTGGTGGTCGTGCCAGACGACATGGACTTGCTCGGACATTGCCTTGCGTGCTCCCTAGATCGAGATAAAGAAGTCGTATGCTGAGGGGGGAAAGTTCCCCCGAGTTCGGTCGCCTGCGGCGATCAGGGGCTCGTCCCCCAACCCGCATCCTGTAGTCGGGGTCTATGACCCCGCAAGATCGGCCCTGAGGCCAACTCCGGCCCGGTCCGCCGGACATCGCCGCGGCGAACGATCCCTTGCCGGCTGAAACCTGTCGCGGACCGCCAGGCCCCGCGAAGCCGCGATAATAGTGGAATGGGGGCCGAGTGCCTAGGGCGGACTCGCCGGACCACTCAGTCCGAAATCCCCGCCAATTCGCATAAATTGGCGTGCATGACCCCCGCCGGACAGCTCCAGACGAGGAAAAACAGCGCCTCGCGGCACCACTGGCCGACGGGGTGCCCGTAGACGTACCCGCTCCCCTTGGCGGCGGCGAGCGCCGCCTGGGTCGCCCGCAGCACGAAGGTGTTCGCCCGGGCGCGAAACTCGTCCTGCGAGCAGACGCGCACCCCCTCGGCCAGCGCGAGCAGGTCGCGGGTCAGCTCCTGCTGTTCGCGGCGCAGGCCCGAGGTTG
>JAEUIK010000242.1 GCA_016793185.1 Planctomycetaceae bacterium
CGAGACTGCCGCGTATGTCCCTCAACCCTTATCAGGCCACGCCAACTTCCGAGGAACCCGCTGGCACACAGCGCTCGCCATTGGCAATCGCCACCCTCATCGTGGCGATCGCCCTGCTCAGCGGCGGGATCGGCGCCGTCGCTGGCACCGCGGTCTCCCGCGGCGACTGGTTCTTGGGCGTTGCCGCCGTGTCGATCCTTTTGGGGCAAGGACTGGCGGCCTTCGTGGGACCCCGG
The DNA here is from genome assembly GCA_016793185.1 of Planctomycetaceae bacterium. GTDB lineage: Bacteria > Planctomycetota > Planctomycetia > Pirellulales > JAEUIK01 > JAEUIK01. The sequence continues at coordinate 237 of JAEUIK010000242.1, forward strand.
GTCGGCCGCCGCTAGCGCGGAGCCTCGGGGACTTTGCACCATCGCTTTCTCCCGCTGGCGGGGGAAAAGTGAGCTTCCGCCCCTGCGGTTCCCCTCTCTAGAATGCCGCCCCCGCGACGTTCATGGAGGAACCTGCGATGGCGACGACGTTCCCGATCTCGTCTCACGGTCTGGTTAGCCAGATCGTGATTCCCGCCCGACTGCACTCGACGCGTTTGCCGGAAAAGCTGTTGCTGCGCGAGACCGGCAAAACGCTGATTGAACACACCTACGAAGCGGCATCTCAGGCGCGGCTTCCCTCGAGCGTCTGCGTGGCGACTGATCATCAGCGGATCTTCGACGAGGTCCGCGCCTTTGGCGGCCGGGTCTGCATGACCAGTCCGGCCTGCGCCAGCGGCACCGATCGCGTGGCCGAAGTCGCTCTCCAACACGCCGAGGTCGATATCTTCGTCAACGTTCAGGGGGACGAGCCCGACCTGTCGGGCGAGTCGATCGACCAGGTCGTCGCTTTGCTGGTGAACAACCCGGGCGCGGTCATGTCGACCCTGGCAACCCCGATTCGCAGCCGCGAGCAATGGGAAGATCCCGCCTGCGTGAAGGCCGTCTTCGACGCGTCGGGGCGGGCGTTGTATTTCAGCCGCAGTCCGATTCCGGCCGCCCGAACCTGGGACGATGCGCTCCTCACGGCCGATCCCCCCCACTTCTACCAACACGTCGGCATGTACGCCTACCGCCGCGACTTCCTCCTCAAGCTGGCCCAGATGCCGCGCGGCCAACTCGAGCAACTCGAAAGCCTCGAACAGCTCCGCGTGCTCGAGGCGGGCTACTCGATCCTCATCGGCGTGGTCGACGAACCGACCTTCGGCATCGACACCGAGCGCGATTACCGCCAATTCGTCGAGCGCCGACGGAGGGTAGCGTAAGCGGACTGAGCTCGCTGCGTGGCTGATTGGGGTGCCACGGGCTTGGACCGTGCGCAACTCGAGAGGACACTGGCGAAGCCGTTGGCACCCTGGTGAATCGGCAGCAGGTCGTGCGAACGGGCACACAGTCAGCGGGCGAGCCCGACGCAATCGCGGCAAAACGGGCCGTTTGTTGAATCGGCCCCGACTCGCTAAAATCCAATTCCGGGCCGATGCTCGCGCCAACCGTCGCGTTTGGCCGCAGGTCCGGTTCGAGCGTCACCCGCCCCTGGTAGAACACGGCTGCGTTCGCCCCTGCCCCGCAGGCGTCGGACCGGCGCCCGACTTCCCGACTGATCCCTCCTGCCCCGCTGCGCACGGAGTTGCGCGCTAGAAAGCACGGATTCATGAGCAAACACATTTTCGTCACCGGCGGCGTGGTCAGTTCGCTGGGCAAGGGACTCACCAGCGCCTCGATCGGCATGCTACTCGAGCAGCGCGGCTTGTCGGTGCGGATGCAAAAGCTCGATCCCTATATCAACGTCGACCCGGGGACGATGAGCCCCTACCAGCACGGCGAGGTCTACGTCCTGGACGACGGCAGCGAGACCGATCTCGACCTGGGGCACTACGAGCGCTTCACCCATAGCCCGCTGACCCGCGACTCGAACTACACCACGGGCCAGATCTACCAGTCGGTGATCGATAAGGAGCGCCGCGGCGAATTTCTCGGCAAAACCGTCCAGGTGATCCCGCACATCACCAATGAGATCAAGGGGGTCATCCACAAGCTGGCCGACGACGACGTAGATGTCGTCATCACCGAGATCGGCGGCACGGTGGGCGATATCGAAAGCCAACCCTTTCTCGAGGCGATCCGCCAGTTTTCGCTCGACGTGGGGAAGGAAAACTGCCTCTACATCCACCTCACGCTGGTTCCCTACCTGAAGGCGGCGGGCGAGCTCAAGACGAAACCCACCCAGCACTCGGTCGGACAATTACGCGAGATCGGTATCCAGCCCGACATCCTGATCTGCCGCACCGAGCGGAGCCTGAGCCGCGACGACCGGCAGAAGATCGCACTCTTCTGCAACGTGCCGATCGAGGCCGTGATCGAGGAAAAGGACAAGGATTTTTCGATCTACGAGGTTCCGCTGAGCCTGGTCGAGAACGGGCTCGACGAGTTCATCGTCCGCAAGCTGGGACTGCAGGGAGCCAAGACGCTCGATCTCGACAATTGGCGGAACCTGTTGCACCGGCTGCGCAATCCCGAGCATGAGATCTCGATCGCCGTGGTCGGCAAGTACGCCGAGCATCGCGACGCCTACAAGTCGATCTACGAGGCGCTCGACCACGCCGGCATCGCCAACCGCGCCCAGGTGCGGATCCAACGCATCCAAAGCGAGGCCGTCGAGCGCGAAGGCCCCGAGTACCTCCTCTCGGGCTTCGACGGTTTTCTCGTTCCCGGCGGTTTCGGTGAGCGCGGGATCGAGGGCAAGATCGAGACGATCCGCTACGCCCGCGAGCGGCAAATTCCCTTCTTCGGCATCTGCCTCGGCATGCAGTGCGCGGTGATCGAGTTCGCCCGGCATGTCGTCGGGCTGGATCAGGCGCACTCGACGGAGTTCAACAAGGACACGCCCCACCCGGTGATCTGCCTGTTGGACGAGCAGCGGTCAATTACCGACAAGGGGGGCACGATGCGGTTGGGAGCGCATCCCGCCCGGCTCGACCCGCAAAGCAACGTGGCGGCCGCCTACCGGACCGACCTGGTCCACGAGCGGCATCGACATCGCTACGAATTCAATAACGTCTATCGCCAGCAGTTCGCCGCCCACGGCATGATCGCGTCGGGCACCAGCCCGGACGGCGCGCTGGTCGAAGTCGTCGAAGTGGTCGATCACCCCTGGTTCGTGGCGGTGCAGTACCACCCCGAGTTCAAGTCGAAGCCCACGGCGGCCCACCCGCTGTTCGCCGAGTTCATCTCGGCCGCCATTCGCCGGCACGCGCTACGCAGCGAACGGGGCAAGGAGATCGAGTCGTCCTGAAGGGTTGCGCATCATGACTGCACCTGAATCCAAAATCATCGTCGACGAGGACTGGAAGTCGCAGGTTCAGGCCGAGAAAGAGGCTCTTTCTCAGCAGGCGACCGGGAGTGCCGCGCCGGAAAGCACGGCGCCAGCTCCGTCCACCTCCGCTCCACCACCCGCCGAGAGCGCGGCCGCCGCGACCGGCCAGCCCATCCCCCCGCCGACCATGACGATGCTCTTCTCGTCGCTGGCCACGCAGGCCATGTTCGCGCTCGGCCTGCTGGCCGAAAAAACCGACGGGGAGCCGGAGGTGCATCTCGACGAGGCCCGGCACGTGATCGATACGCTGCAGCTGCTCGAAGAGAAAACGCGGGGCAATCTGACGCCCGACGAGGGGGCGCTCCTCACGCGGTTGCTCTACGACCTGCGCATGGCGTACGTCGCCATTCGCGATCGCGGTCCCGCGGGCAGCACTTCGTAAGCGGCCATCCTAGCGCGGCGCGAGCCGCCAGGCTGCCAGCCCGTCGCTGCTGGCGACCAGCAGGGCTGGCTGGCCATCGACTTCGCAAGCCGCGAGGCCGGTGATCGCGGCCCCATAGTGGAACCGATCGACCAGGTTTCCATCGGCGGCGAGGATCTGGATCGAGCCATCCGCGGCGGCAATGATCCACTCGCCTGCGGCGCCGATCGCCCGGCCGGCGGCAATCATTTCCACCGGCTGCTCGTGCAGTCCGCCGGGCAGCTCGTAACTCCACAGCTCCTCGCCGTTCGGCGAGAGGCCCACGAGCACGTCGCGGTCCTGCGCCACGGGGGCCAATCCACACAGTTCGGGCGTGCCGTCGCCAGTGAGATCGGCGGCGACCAGCGTCCGCAAGAACCGCTGGGGAACCGTGATTTCGGCCCCGCGCTTCCCCTGCGCGTCGAACGTGGCCAGCGTCCCTTTGGCGTGCGCGGCATAGAGCGTTTTCGGCGCGTCGGCCGCTCCGACCACCGCCAGGCGGAAGACGTTTTCCAGCCCGCGCTGCTGCCAGAGGAGCTTGCCCGAGGTGTCCAGCACGTCGATTCCCAGCTCTCCCCAGTAGCTGATGCAAACCTCGATCTGGCCGTCGCCGTTGAGATCGGCCAGTTGCACGTCGGAGACTTCGCCGGTTCCCTCC
>JAEUIK010000541.1 GCA_016793185.1 Planctomycetaceae bacterium
GGGCGCGCCAGCCGCTCCTCGCCCCGCCTGGGGAAGCCCCGAGTCGGACGCTCGAATTCAGCTCGTCGAACACGCCATCGTGTCGACCGATGACCGGCTGAGCCGGACCGCCGAGCTGATTCGCGTGGCCTCGGGCAACGGCAGCTACCTCTACTTCAGCCGTCCGGTCGAGGAGGCGCGGGTCATCGAGGAACTCCAGCTCAGCCTGGCCGTCAAATCCGAAACGGCCGGGGTCGAGTTTCTGGCGCGGGTCGTGCTCCCCCGTTCGCTCGATCCCAACACCGGCAATCCCGTTACCTGCCTGATTTCGGCGGGGCGCTATAGCAGTCCCGGGCATTGGCAGACTCTCCGGATGTCGGGCTTACCGCTCGAGCTGGAACGGCAGGCCCGACTGCTCCGTAGCCGCCTCGGACCCCAGATCGAAACGCGCGAGGCGTACGTCGACCAGGTGCTGGTCAATCTCTACGCGGGGCCCGGAAACTCATCAGTCCTGCTCGGGGAACTGGAGATCACCGGGCACGTGGGGCGCGACCTGGCTCAAGACGTGGACGCGGGAAGCGGCGGTCCGCCGCGCCGCCGACCGAATCTCGCGATCGGCAAGCCCCGTTTCGACCGCTCGATCCTGCTGATCGAGAATCGTCCGTTCTTTCCCCGCTCGATCGACTACCAGGGGGAAGAGCTGTCCTTTCTGCAGCGCTTGGGATTCAACACCATTCGCTTCAAAAAGCTCCCTCCGGATGACCTGCTCGACGAAGCGGCCCGACTGGGATTATGGGTGATCGCGCCGCCGCCGTTTGGTCCGCCCGTGGGAGGCAACGCCGGTCCGCCGGCCGAGGAGATCGCGGCCGACGTCTACGATCCCGTGCTGGCCTGGGACTTGGGCCCCGGTTTGAGCAACGTCGAAGTCCCGGCCGTGAATGCCTGGGCCGAGCAGATTCGCCGCTGGGATCGCGACCGCTCGCGACCGCTCGTGGCCTCGCCGATTTCAAACCTGCGCGTCTACAGTCGCCATTTGAACGTGCTGATTCTCGACCGCTCTCCGTTGGGGACGAGCACCGAGATGGCCGACTTCGTCGACTGGGTTCGGCAACGACCGCGCTTGGCCCGCCCGGGGACGGCCGTCTGGACCTCGCTGGCGACGCAGCCGGCACGGGCGCTGGTCGAGCAATGCCGGGCCCTGGCGGCCGACGGAACCCTCGACACGAGCTTCGCCTCCGAGCAACTCCGGCTGCTGGTCCATCTGGCGCTGACGGGCGGCTCCCGCGGATTGCTGCTCGCATCCGACAGTCGCCTCGACGGCACCGATCTGCCGACGCGCTTACGGGCCGCCACGCTCGAGCTCATCAACCTCGAACTGTCGTTGGTCGAGCCTTGGCTGGCGTCCGGACAGACGGCCGTGGGAGTCAGTTCCACCGAAGCCAAGGCGACGGGCGCCGTCATCCAGGCCGAACAGGTGCGAATTTTGCTGCCGGTCTGGGTCGAGCCCAAATCGCAGTTTGTGCCGGGGCACTCGGCCGGATACCGACTCTCGTTCCTGGTGCCGGGCGTACCCAAGTCGCACGAGGCTTACGAGCTGACGGCGGCCGGTTTGATGCGGCCCAAGGCCCATTACGCCGCGGGGGGAATGCGCGTCACGCTCGATGAGTTCGACGTCACCTCGCTGGTCGCGCTCACGCAGGATCCGCTCATCGTCTCCACGCTGGATCGACGGCTCCGCGCGTTGCCCGAGCGGGCGGTGGCCCTGGCTCGCGAACTGGCCGTCGCCAAGATGATGCAAGCGGCCGAAGTGGATCGGGAACTGGGCGCCAGTTCGCTCAAGCTGCCGCAAGCGGCGGGGCACCTCGAATCGGCCCGCAAGAGTCTGGCCGAATGCGACCGGTTGCTGGGCGAGAAGAAGTTCGCCGACGCGTTCGACGAGGTGCAGCGCACGACCCGCCCGCTGCGGTATCTCGAACGGGCGTACTGGGAGACCAGCGTCAAGCCGCTTACTTCGCCTGTCGCCAGCCCGCTGGCGGCGACCCTGTCGACGCTCGTCGCGCATCACCGCTGGTACGCCGAGGCGAGCCGGGCGCTGTGGATGCCGACGCCGCTGGGGGAGGGGCAGTTCGAGAACCTCGAGCGTATTCAGCGCGCCGGCTGGCGCTACTTCCAACATACCGATCCGACGGTCCGCACCTGGGTGGGCCCCTCGCCCGACCAGCCCCGCAGCGGCCAGCAGAGCCTTTGCTTGCGGGTTACCCCGGCGAATCCCCGGGTCGCCGTGGAGCTGATTGAATCGGCGCCGGTCTGGATCACCAGCCCCGCGATTCAAGTCGCCGCCGGACAGACGCTCCGGATCCGGGGGTGGGTGCGCGTGCCGCGGCCGATCACCGGCAGCATCGACGGGCTGATGATCCTCGATTCGCTGACCGGCGAGGCGTTGGCCGAACGGATTCGCCGCACCGAGGGCTGGCAAGAATTCGTTCTTTACCGCGCGGTGCCGCACAGCGGGCGCTTCAGCGTGACCTTTGCCATGACCGGGCTGGGGGAAGCCTGGATCGATGACGTGCAGGTCGAGGTCCGCGACTCGACCGCACCGACGGGACCGGCGCCGCCGCCGCAGGTTCCGCCGCAAGCAGCCGCGCCGCAATTCAATGCGCCCGGCGCATCTCCGCCACCCCCGGCGGCAGCGCAATTCGGACCGCTGGGCGCGCCCCGTCTGCGGTAGCGGGGGACGGACCGCCCAGTCCGCAAACGCGCACAGCCACGCAAAGCGTGGCTGTGGCAGTTCCCCCCAATGCTTGATTCAAACGATCGGTCGATCAGGGACCGATGCTGGCCGGGTTGCGAGCCAGGAAGTCGCGCGGCCCGCGGGTCGTGTAATAGGGGTACGTGACCGCTCCGGTCGGGGGCCCGGGCGGGTTGTACATCTGCTCGTCGGCCGAGGGACCATGCTTGGACTGCATGCAGCAAGCCCGGCAGCCCCAGGGCGAATGAGCGCCGTAGGTCTTGTAGCAGCCGTCGCGATAGCCGCCGGCGTAGTCCCAGCTGTTGCAGTCGCCGCCGCCGCACTGGTCGCAGCCTTCGCCTCCGCAACTTTCGCAGCCGCCGCCGTAATTGGAGTACGGGTCGTAGCCCGAGCAGCCGCCGGGGCGGCAATTTCCGCCGCAAGAACCGCAGCCCGATAACCAACCGCAGCAAGGGCGGCACT
>JAEUIK010000280.1 GCA_016793185.1 Planctomycetaceae bacterium
CTGCGGGGAGAAGGGGGCCGACGGCCGGATGAGGGGCCGCGCGGGGCGGCGTCGATTTAACAACCGCGCCGGAACTTCGACAGCATGGCAACGCCCCTCACCCTAACCCTCTCCCCGGAGTACCGGGGCGAGGGGAGTTAAGTGGCCTATCTCCCCTGAAACTTCGGCGGGCGTTTCTCGAAGAAAGCCGCCATGGCCTCGCCGACATCCGCGGTCGTAATGAGCTGGCTTTGCGCCCAGCGTTCGAGCGCCATCTGCGTGTGCTTGTCGAGCCCATCCCCTTGGTCGACGATCCGTTTGGCCATTCCCACCGCCAAGGGAGCGTTAGCAGCGATCTGCCGACCCAAGTCCGCCGCGCACTGGAGCACGTCGCTGGTGGGCACGACGCGATTCACCAATCCCCAGGCCAGGGCCTCGTCGGCCTCCACAGGGCGGGCCGTGAAGAGCATGTCCTTGGCCCGAGCCGGTCCCACGGTGCGGCAGAGTCGCGTGGTGCCGCCGACGTCGGCCACCAATCCCAGGCGGGCCTCAGGAATGCTCAACTTGAGATCGGCCGCGGCCACGCGCAAGTCGAACGCCAGGGCCAACTCGAGCCCCAGCCCCATCACTTGTCCGTGCAGCGCGCCGATCACCGGGACTTCCGTTCCTTCGATCATGTGCAGGGCGTACTGCAGCCGATCGGCCAGCCGCCGCAGCCAGCGGCCGGGATCGACCCCGGCCGTGTCGGCCTTGGATTGAGCCAGCGACATCAAGTCGATGCCGGCCGAGAAGATCGGGCCGGCGCCCGAGACAATCACCGCCCGCACGGCGGGGAGCGCGTCGGCCTGCGCCACGGCCGCCCCGATTTGCTCGAGCATTTCGGGCGTGATCGCGTTCCGTTTCTCGGGGCGATTGAGAATCACATGGTGCAGGTCGCCGTCGGTGCGGGCAAGAATCAAGGGTTCGGCCATGGCGCACTATCCCCTACGAATGCGAAGGTTGACGGAACGGACGCCCGCCAGCCCGCCGGCAAACGCGGCGGCTGGCCTCAAATGTAGTGGTTGGGGGCGGGGCCGGCCAGCCTCCCTGGAGCGCGACGGAAACCGGGGAACGGGAGGCTGATTCCGGACCCTGGTGCCGCGCCGCGGCGGCGACATATAATCGAAGGAACGCGTCGTGCATTGCGACCTCCGCAGCCGCCGCTCGACTACGTTCGCCCCGCCAGGCAGCAGGAACGAGGAATACTTCATGCCAGTGCCGATGCAGTTGTCGCGGATCATCATCAGCGAGATCAACGACCAACAGGTCATCTACCTTAAAGAAGTCGACGGCGAACGGACGTTTCCGATCCTGATCGGCATATTTGAAGCCACGAGCATCGATCGCCGCGTCAAGGGCTTTTCGGCACAGCGACCGCTGACTCACGACCTGCTGGTGAGCGTGGCCGAACATCTTGGCGCCGAGTTCCAGGACGTCGTGATCAGTGAGTTGAAGGAACACACCTACTTCGCCCGGCTCCGCCTCCGGCACGACGGCGAATTGATCGAGATCGACGCCCGCCCCTCGGACGCCATCGCCGTGGCGGTCACCTGCGATCCGCCGCTCCCGATCTACGTGGCTGAAGAGGTGCTCGACGACGTGCTGGGCGAATAGCGCGAATTCTGTAGCTGGCCTCTCCGAGGCCGGCTCTTGGAGTCCCTCGCCCCGGTACTCCGGGGAGAGGGCTAGGGTGAGGGGCGTTGCCCTGCTGTCGACGTTCCGGCGCTGTCGATGCTTCGACGCCAACCCGCGCGGCCCCTCATCCGGCCTTCGGCCACCTTCTCCCCGCGCTGCGGGGAGAAGGCTCACATTGAGGCCGTGCCGCTACGCGCCGATGTAGCGCGCGTAGACGCCCCGGGCGATGCCGATATCGCTGGTACCGCCGATGATCGCTCGGCCGTCGGCGAAGAGCGTGATCTGATAGTGGTCCACGTTCAACCGCAATAGAAACGGATTGCGGAAGACTCGGCCGACCCCTTGGAGCTTCTTTTCGAGCTCCGGCAATGAGATTCGCTCGTCGGTGTGGGGAGAGAGCTGCACGGCGTTTCGCCCGCACAGCACGGCTGGCTGGCTCCCCTGCTCGCCGCGCAGCCAGACAAAATCGTGCTGTTTGCAGGTGCGGCAATCGGTCGCTTCGCGCAGCCCCGCGACCTTCACCTGGCGGAGTTGATTC
>JAEUIK010000281.1 GCA_016793185.1 Planctomycetaceae bacterium
GAATCACCTCTTCTCCCTTCACCACGTCCACCGTCTCGACCCGCTGCTCGGCGTCGTAAGTGATGCTCAGCCGGACGTCGGTCCCGTCGGCCAGCGTTTCGACCGGAATCCCGACGACTTCCCAGAGGCCGATCGTGGCCACATCGGCCGCGCCGTGCAGGAGCGCACGTCCCGCCTTGACCCCCTTCGAGTAGCCCTGGCGGACCGCAAAGACATCGGTCGTCGCCCCCTCGCGCTGCTCCGACCAGGTCGGAGCCCCGAGCTCGGCGATCACATGGGTGCGCGGCGTCCCGGGGGAGAGAATGCTGAAGTCTTTCTTGCCGGGCTGCTCGGTCGCCTTGATCGCGGCGCAGCCGGGCACCGCTGCGAGCAGCAGCGCTGCCAGGAGGCTGCGCGTCAGCGGCCGGGTTCGGGTCATGTCTCGTCTCGCGCGAGAGTGCTCGGTTGGGTTGGGCCGCGTTGTCCGCGCGGGGGGAGGACTATATTCCGGCCTGGAGTGCGGCGTCAATGCACGCGAAGTGCTAGCAGTTTGGGAGACGTTGTCGCGGGGAGTTGCTGGCAGAGCGCGGTAACTTAGGACGATTGCGCCCTTCTCCGTTAACTTCGGCGCCGCCGGCCGCCGAAAGATCCCATGGTAGGACTGGAGAGGATCGACAGCCATCGCCGGCGGATCATGGGCCCCGCGAGCGGGGCAGAGCGCAACCCCACGCCTGGCCGCGGCTGGCGATCATCTCCACCCTGCCACCACGGCTCACCGCAACGGTGCGCCACATTCCCGCCCTGCGACACGGCCGTATACCAAGGAAGGTGTTCGTGCCCAGCCTCTCGATCGTGATTCCCGTTCAGGGATCGGTGGATGCGTTGGAACGAACCTTGGTCTCGGTCCTGGAGAAACGTCCAGCCGACACCGAGATCATCGTCGTACTCAACACCCGGTACGACGACCCCTATCAACTCACCGACGAAGTCCGTTTCGTTTCGGTCCAGCCGGGCGCCGGTTGGGTCGAATGCGTTGACGCCGGCGTGAAGATCGCGCGGGCGAACGTGGTGCATCTGCTCGCGGCGGGCGCCGAAGTGCACGAGCATTGGACCCGCCACGTGCTCGAGCATTTTCGCGAGGAGTCCGTCTGGAGTGTCGCGCCGCTCACCAGCGACCGTTGTGCGAGCGAGTGCATTGTCGACGAAGGAACCGATGCCACTCCCCGCGCCGAGCGCCTGCTGGGCGCGCGGGCCGGGAAGATCGCCGGGCCTGCCTGGTGGGGTGGTTTCTACCGCCGCACGGCCTTGATCACCGCCAGCACAGGCTGGGATGCGCAACTGCTGCCGGCGATCGCGACGGCCGAACTGGCCTGGCGCCAGGCGGCGGCCGGCAAGCGGTGCGTGCTCGAACCGAATTCGACCCTGGCGGTGCCATCCGAGTGGGTACGTCCCGCTTATGGTTTCCGCGCTGGCTACCAGGGAGAGCGACTCTTCTGGCGGCGCCAGGCGGGAAGTGCTCAGCGACCGTCGCTGGCAGCACATGCCCTCTTGCTGGCGAGCCTCCTGCTGACCGGCCTGTTGCGGCCCTCGAAGTGGCTGCACTTGTTGGGCAAGTGGGCGGCGCTGCCGTCGATCGGGCGATTTCGCCAGCAGGGACGCGAGGCGCTCGCCGCTGCGTCGGCCACCCAGCGGCCTGCGCCTCTCCCCCCGCCGGCCCCGCATCTGCTGCGTCACACGTCGCCGCGGAACCGCGGTGCCTATTCGGATTCGCAGCGCACGTCGTAATCCGCCGGCCTGGTTGCGGCCAGCGCGTCTGGGCGCGGACCCCGCTCGTAACCGGCCGGGCTACGCCTTCAGCTGCTCGTCGTGCCGCATGGCGCTGGGAGGTTGATCGGCGCGGTGCACGCAGGCTAGCGCCGCCTTGGCGCCGGCGTGCTGTTCCACGTCGTTGTCTTCCCACTCGATCGAAACAGCGCCGTTGTAGCCCGAGCGATTGAGCTCGACGAACAGCTCCTCGAGCGGCGCCGAGTCGCGCGCGGCGCCGGCGGTCACGAAGTTCCAGCCGTTGTGGCGATCCCCCATCGGGCGGTGCCCTCCCAGGAGGCCGTTGCGCGTGTAGCCGTTGACGACTTGCACTCCCTTGATGTGGGCGCAGTGGATGCGTTCGGCGTAGGCCCGGATGAAGTCGACGCCCGACACCCCCTGCCATTCCATGTGCGAGCAATCGAAGTTAAAGCCCGCGGCCTTCTCGAAGCCGGCCCGATCGACGGCCGCCAGGTATTCGCCGGCGCTGGTGATGTCGCCCATGGCGCGCTCGCTGGGGTGGCATTCCAGGTCGTAGGTCGTGCCATAGTGCAGGCAGGCCTGAAACACGGGGGCAAAGCGCTCGACCAGCAATTCGAGGCTCACCTGGTAGACGTCGGGAATCGGGTACCCGCCCAGCGTCTTGGGGAGCGGCGGAAAAAGGAACCAATGGCTCCAACAGTGGGCCGGCGAGCCGACGAAGCCCGACACCGGGATCTGGCGCTTCTCGAGCTTCCCGATGAAGTGGGCCAGCCGCACCATGTTGACCAGTGCGGTCGTGGCTTGCTGACGGGCGATCTCGGCCACGTCGTCGGGGACGAAGAAGGGATCCGTGCGCGGCGGTTCGTTGCCCGCCTTGCGCCACGCGGCGTACGCCTCGACGCTCTCGCCGCCGAGGAACTGCAGCGTCTTGGCGCTCGGTTCGTCCCCCAGGGCCTGTCCCTGCAGGTGCCCCGCGATGGAGAAGATCTCCAGGCCGCGCTGGTGGGCTTTCGCGACGCGCTCCTGGGCATATTTTTCAGCCGATTTGTCGTCGCCGCAGCGGGCGAGATCGAGCTCCCAGCTCGCTTCCTCCCAGCCATCGAAGCCGGTGGCCGCGATCCAGTCGAGCCATTGGTCTTCGGGAACGTTGCCGAACTGGCCGCGCACCAGCCCGATCTGGTGGTGCGAATGTTTACCGCTGCGCGGCGAGGAAGTCTGAGAATGGCCCATCGAATGCAAATCCCCGCAGGGTGACAAAGAAGCAGGCTCCCGCGCTTGCCGACCATGCCCCGCATCTCGACGTTCTCGCCGGGGCTGGCAAGGGGAATCGAACCGACCGCCAAGAGGGGCGATCTTAAGGCATCCTCGCGCGAAATCAAGCGCCCGGCGTGGCCCGGCACCGTAGCGCGGTACCGAGGCTGACCGCGGAGTCATCCCTGGCCCCGCGGGCACAAGGGAGACGCTTCATCGGAGCAACTGGCGCGGCAGACAGGCCCACTGCTAACCGGCCCGGCGCGCGGTCGCGACTTCGGCGTCGGTGGTCTCGTCCCCCTCGTCACCCGGCGGGTGCTGCTCGGCATGACCGCGGCGACTGGGGAAGAACAGGTCGACCGCCGTCATGAAGCGATCGTAGCTCGGCCGCTCCGCTGCTGGGACTTCGGCCTGGATCCGTTCCACCAGTTGGTGCACCAGGGCCTGACCCTCCGGCCAGCGGACCTTGAGCATCGCGCCGACGTCGGCCAGGAGCTGATAGATTCGCGCGCGGGTGAGTCCCAGATCGCGGGCCGATTGGCGCACGCTGGTCGTGTCTCCTTCCAGCCCGAGCCGGGTGGCCGCGAGCTGCGCGATCGGTTCACCGGCATCGATCCAAAGCTGGTCGAGGAGCGGGCGGACGAGGTGCTGTTCCAATTCCTCGGCCGAGGGGAGCGTGGCGCGCTCGCTGGCCGTGACGGTCCAGTGTTCGAGCTGTCCGGCGAATTTCGGCACGATCCGCACTGCCAGGTTGCCGAGCGCTCCCAAGTGGGCCAGCACGGCATGCAGCTCGGAGAAGACTTCGAGCACCGCCGCGACGCGCTTCTCGCCGTGGGTCTTGAGCTGGCGAATCTCGCCGAGCGTCAGGCCGGTGTAGTTGGCCAAGGGCGTGTTCCACAACACGCGGGGCAAGCGCTCGAGCGACGGAGCAAAGCGTCCCAGGGTTTCGTCCCCCAGGTCGTGCCGCGCCACACTCGCGCGCCATTGGCTCCACTGCGATTCCGACACCCGGGCGGGGTCGAAGGCACCCTCGGCGCCCGATCCGTTGGTTGCCGCAGCTTCGGGCGTCGCGGGGGGAATCTCTTGATCGGGATCTTCCACGACGACGCGTTCGAGCAGGGCCACGAGCGAGCACATCTTCTTCTGACCCACGCCCGGCGTTGCCAGCAGATCGTCGAAGGGGGTGGCGAGCAGCTGCTCGATGGTGTGGCCCATGAAGGCCAGCGGGAGCCGGCGATCGTCGGGCAGGGCCCAGAAGGCGAGCGGCTTTTGCCGCCGCGCCGCGTAGGTCTCTGCGAGGAGCTGGTTGCGTAATTCTCCGAAACGGGAGACGAGGCGGTATTCACCCACCGCCGAGGTGCGATTCAACTTCATGATGTTCTCCTTGGATCGAGAGCAAGGCTGCCGCCACGAGCCGACCGGCGGACAACGCCGGATCGCTCGCCATTCCTCTGATCCTGGATGACTCTCGTCGCCGCGAATCCTGCCGCGAGTTGCGAAAGTCGTTTCGATCCAGTCCGCTTAATTTGCCGACTCAACCGAAACCCAGTGCCTCTTCTATGGTTCTATGGGTTAGGGGACGCTCGCTTGGGTTGTGGGGGTTGGTTCGCCATTCTCTTGCAACTGCCAACGTCGCTTCGATTCCCTTCGCGTTCGTGGCTGCCTGCGTCGGTCGCATCCTCAGTTCATTACGCGGGCACTCGCGGATCGTCGCCTGCTGCGCGAAAACCGTGGCAAATGCAATTTACCAATTAACGTACTATTAACGAGACTAATACCAATCCGTCAATATCAACTTGATGCCATCTAACCAGTTGTGACCACTGGTTACACGTCGCGGCATCCGTCGAAGTCGGCTAGCATCGGCCGCCTGGCCGGCCGGCCACGGTTCCAAGACCAGGCCAGCCGCGCGAATCTCGATCCCCGGAAAGCAATTGGCGTGCCACCGGGGAGATCTTGGCTCGACGACCCGCTCCGCAGCAGCAAAACCTGCCTGAATCGCTGCCGGAAGTTGTCGCGAGCTGTTGCCTCAGTTCCGCTGATTGTCGGCAAATCCCGGGATTCGCCAGGGATCACCCACGTTCATTGATACGGGGGGCCGCCGCGAAAAGTTTCCGATTTTTGCGACGTTTTCGGCTTTCAGCCGGGGAACGGACGCGATTCGGGTGTCGCCAGCCTTGGAAAATCAGTGGGCGTTCGGGTGGCGGAACCCTCGAAAGAGGGTCAGGAAGAGGATTTTCAGGTCGAGCCAGAGCGACCAGTTGGCAATGTAGTAGAGGTCGAACTCGAGCCGTTTGCGCAGCGAAGTATTTCCTCGCCAACCGTTGACCTGGGCCCAGCCTGTCATACCTGCCTTCACCTGGTGGCGCTGGCAGTAGTTGGGGATTTGCTTGCGGAACTTCTCGATGAAGACTCCCCGCTCGGGACGTGGTCCCACCAGACTCATGTCTCCCTTCAGCACGTTGAAAAGCTGCGGCAGTTCGTCGAGGCTATGCCGCCGCATGAAGCGGCCCAGCGCCGTGCACCGGTCGTCGTCGCGGCTGGCCCAGACCGGACCGGTCGATTGCTCGGCGTCCACCCGCATGCTGCGAAACTTGATCATACGGAAATCGCGCGCGCCGAGGCCTCCCCGCGGCTGGCTGTAGAAGATCGGACCGCGGCTCGTGAGTTTGATCAACACGGCCAACGTGATCATCACCGGCGCCAGCGCGATCAGGGCCAGCGTTCCCACCACGAGATCGGTCGCGCGCTTCACCAGACGGTGCCAGCCAAAGTGCGGGTTGGCCCGCAGGCTCAGGAATGGCACCTGATCGACTTCGACGGTCCGGACGCGCATCCCCGCCACGGCCGGAATGTCGGGGACCAGTTGCACTTCGACCAGCAGATCGCTGAGGATGCGATAGACTTCCGGCAGTTCGCCGTAGCGCTGCAGGGGGAGCGCGATGAAGACGTGATCGATGTCGTGCCGGGCCACGATTTGCGGCAGCTCGCGGATCGTTCCCAGGCGCGGCAGCGCGGCCGGCTCGACCTTGGCCGGCACGTCGACAAAGCCGACCGCGTCGAGGCCCGTCCAGCGATTATTACGCATCGTGCGGGCGAGCAAGCGTCCGGTACGGCCGGCGCCGACGATCACCGCCCGCCCGTGGTTCAGTCCGCGCTCGCGCAAGTGGACCAGCAACGCCCAGATCGTCCGCCGCACCGCGGCGATCGTCACGACATTGAGGACCAGGAACAAGGTCAGCGCCAGGCGCGATTCGTACAGGTCGCGGCGGTAGAAGGCCGCGGTGATGACCAGCAGAAAGAGCAGGCCGCCGGCCTGGCAGATCGCGCCCAGCTCGCGCGGCAGACGCTGGAGCCGGTGGACCTGGTAGAGCCCTGCGCTGCGGTAGGCCAGCACTGCCAGCACCAGCACGATCGGGAGCGCGCGGAGCACGGCCGTGAACTGCGGAACGCCGTTGGGCGAGGCCCAGATCTGAAACCGCAAGAAGTACGCGCCGACCCACACCAAGGCCGTGACGGCCAGGTCGCAAGTGACGAAGAGGGCGGCAATCTTCTGCCCATGTCGTCGATACATCCGTGTATCCGACTCCGCGGGAGCAATCGGGAAGGATCCGTGAACTGCCCGCCGGGGGGTGCTCGACAACAGGGCGGCGGCGCAGCGCCGCTTTCGGTCGGTCGAAGTTCACCCACGGCTGGGGGGCGATCTTGTAGCAATTCAGCCGAAATCGGTCAATCTCGCCCATCAGTCAGGGGCGGTCGGTCGTCGACTTCCCCAGCGAACGTTGAGGGAGGGGGCCGGCCCCAGGGGCATTTCGCGCCCCGGCTCGGGCTGGGCGGTTGAGCCGGCGAACCGGGGAGTTTAGGCTATTCCGAGTCAGCTTCTGATCGCAACCCGCCACTGGCGATTCGCCGCGACCGCAGATCGCGGGCCTGCCGCGAATCGCTCCTGTCCCAGCGCCTGCGAGGCGCGCCCGAGGGAGAATTTCAATGCGTGCGTGGATCGTCTGTGTCTGGGGGACCTTGCTGTACTGCTCGCTGCTCGCCGCGAACCCGGCGGGCGCGCTGGCCGTCGAGGCCGGCTTTGGCGAAGTCGATATCACGCCCGACGTGAAGGCCAAGCCCGTCTGGGTGGCCGGCTATGGACAGAATCGCAAGGCGACCGACGTCCACGATCCCCTCTACGCGCGGTGCGTGGTGCTCAAGGATGGCGACCAGAAAATCGCGCTCGCCGTGGCCGACGTCGTCGGTCTGCAGTACGACACCGTGCTCGAGATCCGCAAGGAGCTGTCCGACTTCGCCTATGTGATGGTCTCGGCGACGCACAATCATGAGGGGCCCGATACGGTCGGCATCTGGGGACCCTCGTTCAATAAGTCGGGCGTCGATCAAGAATGGATGAAGCGCTTCGTCCAGCAAACGGTCGAGATGATCCGCGCTGCCGAGAAGTCGGCCGTGCCCGTCAAGGCTTCTTACGGCACCGCCGAGGACGATACGCTGCTCCGCGACAGCCGCGAGCCGTACGTCTACGACGGCGTGCTGCGGGCGCTGAAGTTTGCCGATCCGGCGTCGGGCAAGGTGCTGGGGGTGGCCGTGCAGTGGAACTGCCATCCCGAGGCCATGGGGGGGAGCAACACCTCGATCACGGCCGACTTTCCGTACGCGACAGTACAGACGCTCAAGGAAAAGTACGACTGCCCCGTCGTCTACTTCACCGGACCCGTGGGTGGCCTGATGGCGCCGCCGCGCGACAAGCGGATCAAGAACGCGGCGGGCGAGTTCCTCGGCGAGGGGGATTTCGAGTTCTGCCGCCTCTACGGGGTGGCCGTCGGCGAGCTGGCCATCAAGGCGGTCGAAACGGCCGAGCCGATCGACCTCTCGGGCTTCGCCGTTTCGGCCAAGGCGATCAGCGTGCCGCTGGCCAACAAGCTCTACCAGGCCGCGCGGATGTTCGGAGTGCTCAAGCGCACCGGCCGCGTCTGGACGGGCAACTCCGAAGAGCTGGGCGACTTGCTCACGCCGAAGAACGCCAAGGGGGCCGAACCGGCCGGCGAGACCGAAGTCGGGTACGTTCGCCTCGGCGATCTGCACATCGCCTGCATCCCGGGCGAAATCTATCCCGAGTCGGTCTATGGCAAGTACCAGGACCCGGTCGATCCGGGCGCCGACTTCCCCGAGGCGCCGCTCGAGAAGCCGATCATGGCGATCCTGCCGGGCAAGAAGGCGCTGATTATCGGCCTGGCCAACGACGAGTTGGGCTACATCCTTCCCAAGCGCCAATGGGATGAGAAGCCGCCGTTCGCCTACGGCCGCGACAAGGATCAGTACGGCGAGGAGAACAGCGTCGGCCCCGAGACCGCGCCGCTCCTCTACGGCGCGCTTGAGCGCCGCGTGCGCGAAGCCCAAGGCAAGTAGCGATCTGCGTCGGCGATTTGCTGCCCGGTGCGCCGGGCTCGTCGCGACCAAGAGACGTCGCTGCGCGCGCCGCGGGGCAACCGGGACGCGCCCTCCGAGGGCTGGGCGAGATTGCCGCGCCGAATCGTGCTATAACGGCGGCCTCCGCAAGTCCGTCACACGAGGAGAACTACCATGCGATTCAGCACACGCGCGCTCTGGCTGTGCGGCGCTCTCTGCTGCAGCGGGACCCTGCCTCGATCGCTGCCGGCAATCGCCGCCGAGGAGGCCGACCCGCGCCGGCCAGGCGCGATCCAGACCACCGGCGTCCCGCCGATTCCCCCCGCGGTCTTCGAGCGCCTGAATCAATACCAGAACGTCCGCACGGCCGCCTTTCTCGGCTGGTCGCCCGAGGGACGGGGGCTGTTGATCGGCACGCGCTTCGGCAACACGTCGCAGGTACACCGCGTGTACGAGCCGGGGGGGCGGCGCGAGCAAATCACCTTCTTCGACGAGCCCGCCGCGGGGCGCTTCATCCCCAAGGCCCAGGACGGCGCGATCCTCGTCCTGATGAGCCGCGGCGGCAACGAGAATACGCAGGTCTATCTGCTCGACCGCGCCACGGGTCGGACCACGCTCTTGACCGATGGCACGTCGAAGAACGACCTTGGGCCGCTCAGTCAGGACGGCCAGCGGATGATCGTCCACAGCAATCGCCGCAACGGCCGCGATACCGACATCTACGTGGCCAGCACCCGCCAGCCAGGCACTCACGAAATCCTGCTCGAAACCACCAATGAGTACTGGCAAGTCACCGACTGGTCGGCCGATGGCAAGCAACTGGCGCTGGTGCGCTACGTGTCGATCAACGAGTCCTACCCGGCCCTGCTCGATGTCGCCACCAAGAAGCTGACGCCGATTCCGATTCCCGGCGGGGGCAAGGCTTCTTACGGGACCCTCAAGTTCTCGGCCGACGGCAAGTCGCTCTTCGCCACGACCGATGTCCGCAGCGAGTACCAGCAGCTTGCACGGATCTCGCTCGACAAGTTCGAGTATCAATGGCTCGCGGACGATTTCGAGTGGGACATCGACGAGGTCGAAGTCGATGACGCCACGGGCCGCGTCGCCTTCACGATCAACGAGGATGGCCAGAGCAAACTGTTCCTGCTTGGCGGCGGGGTCGGCGTCGACGGCCCACCGCGCGCGATCGAGCTCCCCCTGGGAATCGTCGCGGGACTCGAGTTTACCGCAGACGGCCAGCAACTCGGCTTCACGCTGGCGCGTCCCGCTGCGCCGGCCGAAGCCTATTCGATTCAACTCTCCGACGGCAATCTGACGCGCTGGACCTATAGCGAGGTCGGCGGCTTGAACCCCGAGTCGTTCGTCACGCCCACCCGCGTTCAGTTCACCAGTTTCGATTCCCGCACGATTCCGGCGTACTACTATCGCCCGAAGAGCGCCACGGTCGACAAGCCGGCCGCCGTCCTGATCAACATCCACGGCGGACCCGAAGGGCAGTCGCGCCCCAACTTCTCGGGCATCACCCAGTACTATCTGAACGAGCTCGGCATCGCCGTCATCTATCCGAACGTGCGCGGCTCCGCCGGTTATGGAAAGACGTATCTCAAACTCGACAACGCCGAGCGCCGGGAAGACAGCGTCCGCGATATCGGCGCGCTGCTGGACTGGATCGTCGAGCAGCCCGAGCTCGACCACGGCCGCGTCGCCGTGACCGGCGGTTCCTATGGCGGCTACATGGTGTTGGCGTCGCTGGTCAACTTTCCCGAGCGGATTCGGGCGGGAGTCGACATCGTCGGCATCGGCAACTTCATCACCTTCCTGGAACGGACGAGCCCTTATCGCCAGGAGCTGCGGCGGGCCGAGTACGGCAATGAGAACGACCCGCAAATGCGGGCGGTCTTCGAGCGGATCAACCCGGCGGGCCGGGTCGACAAGATTCGCTCGGCCCTGCTCGTCGCCCACGGGGTGAACGACCCGCGCGTGCCGTTCTTCGAGGCTCAGCAGATCGCCGAGCGGGTCCAGCAAGCGGGGCGCCCGGTCTGGACCGTGTACGCCGACAACGAGGGGCACGGCTTCGCCAAGAAGGACAATCGCGACTACCTGACGGCGGTTGAGACGCTGTTCCTGCAGGAGTTTTTGAAGTAGCGCTGGTCGCGGCGCCCGGAGGGGCTGGCAGCGGAACGCACGTTCATCGCCCGCCGTGGTGCGATCAGCGGAAATCCGCACATCCCCCTTGACCCGTGCGGTCGGCCATGCGACTATGACCTGCGGTCGGGCCGCCGTACTGCGCGCATTCTGAGCGAAATCTTGCTGATCATGCCCGGCCGTTCGCTGATTTCCTGGCTCCTGCTGATCCTGTTCGGGATCGTTTCGTGCGCCGGGCAAGGCCTGCACCTGCTGCCGGGAGCCA
>JAEUIK010000311.1 GCA_016793185.1 Planctomycetaceae bacterium
GAGGGTTTTAACAACAAAGCCAAACTGACCATGAGAAAATCGTACGGCTTCCGCGAGTATGAAACGATCGAACTCGCTCTCTACCACCAACTTGGACAACTACCTCAACCAGATTTCAACCACGAATTCTGCTGACGAGGCAGATTTTTACCAACAGCTCCGGAGCTAACCGTTCCAACATTAGAATTATCGCGGCTGTTCATTCTTGGCGGACGTCATGAAGAAGTCGTTTCCGACTTGCACCAAACCTTCAACTACTTGTTGGAGAACACACACCCGCGCAACTGGTGCTTCGCCTACGCTGAAAGCGTCGTTGGTCAGCTTCGTGTGGCACAGGCTAATTTCCCGGAGGCAGAAGGTTTGCTCGCCAAGGGATTGCAGGACCTTCGTCGTTCACGCGGCGACTATAGTCCGCACACCCACATCGCGGCAACAGCTCTGGTAGATTTCTACATGAAGCACGACCGCTCCGCCGAGGCCGCTCACTACGAGCCACTGCTCAAACTGCCCGAGCCTATCGAGATCGAATACGAGCCGCTGACACCTTGATGAACCTGTATCCTCTGGGGCTGCGAATTTTGAAGTCGGCCTTTTTTGAGCCCGATCCGCGCATGCGGTAGCCGATCTCCGCTACCCTGCGCGAACCGGGTGCAACCCTGGCCAGAAATTCACCGAGGCCACTGGCCTCGGCTACAGGCGAAGAACGGATCGGGGTCACAGACCCCGACTACAGACAGAAGACAGCAGACCGGAATGCCTGAGCCGCTGGCGGCGCCGGCCAGCTAGGCTCCGCCCGCGCCGCGGGGTATGCTGACGGCGGCGCCCGATTCCGTTTCGGACCCCGGGCGGCCAACCGGCATTCGTGGAGCGTCACTGTATGGAATCCCTCCTCTTTGCCCAAGCGGCCAACTCGCTCCCGCTGTACTTCGTCGCCATTATTATCGCCGTCTTCCTGGGGGGTATCGCCCTCTTGATCGCGCTGATCTATGGGCCGATGTGGTTCCAGGCCTACATGTCGGACGCCCGGGTCAGTCTCTGGAGCCTGATCGGCATGAGCCTCCGCCAGGTCAACGCCCGGGTGCTCGTGCAATCGAAGATCATGGCCATGCAGGCCGGCATCGAGACGGGCCGCGACGGCATCACCACGCGCAGGCTCGAGGCGCACTATCTGGCCGGCGGCAACGTCGAGCGGGTGATCCGCGCCATCATCGCGGCGCAGCGGGCCGACATCGATCTCGACTTCGACCGCGCCGCGGCCATCGACCTGGCCGGACGCGACGTGCTCGAGGCCGTGCAGACGAGCGTCAACCCCAAGGTGATCGATTGCCCCGACCTGCGCAAGAGCGATAAGACCACCCTGAGCGCCATCGCCAAAAATGGCGTCGAGCTCAAGGTGCGAACGCGCGTCACCGTCCGCACCAACATCGCGCAGCTCATCGGCGGGGCCACCGAAGAGACGATCGTTGCCCGCGTCGGCGAGGGGATCATCACCGCCATCGGTTCGGCCCAAAGCCATCTGGAGGTGATGGAGAACCCCGATCGCATCTCGAAGGCCGTGCTGGCGCGAGGGCTCGATGCGCAGACTGCGTTCGAGATCGTTTCGATCGACATCGCCGACATCGACGTCGGCGAGAATATCGGCGCCCGGCTGCAAGCCGACCAGGCTGAGGCGGACATGCGCGTCGCCCGGGCCAAGGCCGAAGAGCGCCGCGCCTTTGCCATTGCCGAGGAGCAGGAGATGCGCGCCAACGTGGTCGCAAACCGCTCGCTGGTGATCCTGGCCGAGGCCGAGGTCCCCCAGGCGATGGCCGACGCGTTCAAGAAGGGCTCGCTCCACAGTTCCGCGGCCAACGGGGTCTGATCGTGCGAAGGCTCGCCTGCGCCACGCTGGCGCTCATCGTGCTGTTGCCGGGCAGCGGCGCCGCGTCGGCCGCCGACCCCGCGGAGCGCCAACTGCTCGAGACGTTCCGCCAGGAATTCATCGCGATCACGCCCGGCCAGGGCGCCTTTCCGCAGGACTTCATGCAGGGGCGCGCCGACGGAGCCGAGGCGGAACGCCCCCCCCGCCGCGTGCGGCTGACCGCTCCCTTTGCGATCGCCCGCTACGAAGTCCCGCAAAATCTCTGGCAGGGGGTGATGGGCTCGAATCCCAGCCGCTGGCAAGGACCGCGCAACTCGGTCGAAATGACCTCCTGGCACGAGTGCCAGGACTTTTGCCGCCGGGCGACCGCGCTCTTGCGCCGCGAAAAACTCATCGAGCCCGACGAAGAAGTTCGCCTGCCGACCGAGGCCGAGTGGGAATACTGCGCTCGCGCCGGCACGACGACCGAGTATTCGTTCGGCGACGACGTCGCCCGGCTCGACGAGCATGCCTGGCACACCGGCAACGCCGCCGGGAATGATCCGCCGGTGGGCGCCAAGCGTCCGAACGCGTGGGGACTGTACGACGTCCACGGCTACCTCGCCGAGTGGTGCGCCGACGACTGGCACGACGACTACACCGGCGCGCCGGTCGAGGCGTCGGCCTGGCTCGGCGGCGGCGACGCGCAGCGCGCCCCGCTGCGCGGCGGCAGCTGGAAAGACGCGGCGCCGGCCCTCACCTCGTCGCACCGCCGCCCGGCCGACAAGGATCTGCGCGACGACGCCGTCGGCCTGCGCTGCGTGCTGGCGAAGATTTCTGCCAAGCGCTAGGCTGCCAGTTGTAGCCGAGGCCCGTGGCCTCGGTCTT
>JAEUIK010000552.1 GCA_016793185.1 Planctomycetaceae bacterium
CGCCGAAGTAGTACTTGCGGGCGTCGGGGTTTTGCAGCACCTCGTGCGGCTGCCCATGGCACAGCACTTTGCCATCGCGAATCACGTAGCTGCGATCGGTGATCTGCAGCGTCTCGCGCACCTGGTGGTCGGTAATCAGAATGGCGATCCCCCGGCTGCGCAGGCCGCGGATGATCTCTTGAATGTTGGCGATCGTGACGGGATCGATCCCGGTGAAGGGCTCGTCGAGCAGGATGATCTTGGGATTGGAGACGAGCGAACGGGCGATCTCCAACCGCCTGCGTTCGCCGCCGGAGAGCGACATCGCGTACGACTTGCGCAACTTCGTGATCTGGAATTGCTCGAGCAGGTCGTCGCAGCGACGCTGCCGGGTGGGCTTGTCCACGCCGAGCATCTCCATCATGCCGGTCAGATTCTGCTCGACGGTGAGCTTGCGAAAGACGCTCGACTCTTGCGCCAGGTAACCCATTCCGCCGTCGCGCGCCCGGCGATACATCGGCCAACGCGTGACGTCGTGGCCGCCGAGGGTGACCTTGCCCGCGTACGGCTCGATCATGCCGCACGTCATGCGAAAGCTGGTGGTCTTGCCAGCGCCGTTGGGGCCCAACAGCCCGACGATCTCCCCTTCTTCGACCAGAAAGTCGACCCCATCGACGACGCGCCGGCGGCCGTAGATCTTGACCAGTCCTTGGGCTTGCAAGAGTGGCACGCGAGGTCCTCCTTGACCGGCTCCGGGGCGAGCCAGACGCGATCCCGGCGAAACGCCGGCCAACGTTCACCGGCGTGGGGCCCCCAGCCAGCCGAGCCACCGCGAGACCGCATCCCGCACCGGGTCAGCGAATATAGCGGATCGCCGAAAACTGGGGAATGTTGAACGGTCCCCACCCGAGGTCGGCTTGCTGGCTCGGCAGATGCACCACCAGCGGTTTTCCCACCAGCAGCCGGGCGGGAATTGCGGGGCCGGAGGGCCAGAAGCGGCTGTCGTCCGAGAGCGGACTATTATCACCCAGGAGGAAGTACTCGTCGGCTCCCAGTTGGTAGGGCGATTCCAGGGCCCAGCGGCTCGCCAGGCCGCGCGGGTGGGTGTAATGGATGTCGCGCAGCACCCGCAGCTCGGTCAGCTCGACGCCGAGGCCGCGCGAACCGACTCCCAGCGGGCGCGACGTCGGAGTCCGCGGCAGAACGCTGGCAGGAATCTCATAGGGAGCGAGCACAAGCTCCCCATCGAATGCTAGCAGCACCTGTCGATCGAACAACGAGAACTCGACTTGCGTGGCTTGTGATAACAGCGCCCGCGCGGACGCGGGAGCGTGCGTCGACGCGGCGACTTCATGCCCGTTCGCCTCGAGCCGCACGCGCCGCCCATGCGGATCGATCTTGGCGATGAACTGATCGCGCCCATCCGTGGCAAACAACCAGAGCTCGCCGCGACCGAACGCGCGGAGGCGGCACGCGAGCATCAGGTCGGCGATTTGGGCGGGCTCCTCCACGGGGCGCGTCTGGTTATAGCCGCAATCGTCTTCGACGCTCGCCTCGGTCACGCCTCCGGGAGGAGCCGGCTGCCGACGCCAATGGCGGTAGGTCAGCCAGTCGACGTCGGGTCCGGTCGGTTGGTCGTCGGCTGCGGTTGCACTTTCGGCGGGATGGAAGTAGCCCCCCGCGTCGCGCTGCCAGAGCGTGCGCGCCGCGTCGCCGTGCCAGCGTTCGGCCGATGCCGCCAGCGAGTCAGGCACGCAGGCGCTATCGTGGACGACCATCGCCACGGCTCGCTGTTCGGCCAGCGACTTGCGCTGAATGACCCCTTGCGCGAAAACGTCGCCGTCGCGAATCTGGATCGATTCGCCCGGCAAGCCCGCGATGCGTTTGACGAAAACCTTGCTCTCGACGTCGGGGCGGCGGAACACCGCGATTTCCCAACGGCGCGGTGCGCGAACCCGAAAGGCCTGCTTCGAGACCAGCAACCGAGCACCGGCGACGTCGGGCAAGGCGCCCAGCGGATTCTCCGTCGAGCCGCAGTTCGGGCAGACCGCCCGCGCCTCGGCGGCGGGAAACCCATCCACGGCGCCGCTGCCGCAGGGAAACGCGAAGCCGCAATCGCGGCAAGCCACGTCGCGGTGGATTCCCAGCAAGGTGGGCGCCATCGAACCGCTGGGAACGACAAAGTTCTCGAGGTGCCAGGTGCGGAACAGCGTCACCGTGAGTACCAGGCAGATGACGAACTCGAGCAGCTGCCGCAGGGGAGTCAGACCACGCGCTAGCCGGAAGTGCGACATGAATCGTGCGCGCCTCCGCGCGGCAACCTACGTCCGCTCGTTGTTCCCCGTCTCAAGCACGGCCAGAAACGCCTTCTGCGGGATATCGACGCTGCCGATCGACTTCATCCGCTTCTTGCCTTCGCGCTGCTTGGCCCACAGCTTGCGTTTGCGAGTGATGTCGCCGCCATAGCACTTGGCAGTCACGTTCTTCCGCATGGCCGAAATCGTTTCGCGGGCGATGATCCGCGAACCGATGGCGGCCTGGAGCGCCACCTCGAACATATGCCGGTCGATCTCGCCGCGGAGCTTCTTGACGATCGCGCGGCCCCGACGTTCCGCATCGCGGCGGTCGCAGACGATGCTCAGGGCGTCAACCCGTTTGCCACCCACCAGGATATCGAGCCGAACCAGGTCGGCCGGATGATAGCCGACGAACTCGTAGTCCATCGTGCCGTAGCCGCGCGTCGAGCTCTTCAGCTTGTCGTGCATGTCGTAAATGACTTCGGCCAGCGGCAGCTCGTAGGTCAGGATCGCCCGGGTTCCCGAGAGGTACTCGGTCTTGATGTAGACGCCCCGGCGATCGGTGCAAAGCTGCATGACCGGGCCGATCGATTCGACCGGCAGCACGAAATTCACTCGCACGATCGGTTGGCGGAACTCCTCGATCTCGCCCGCGTCGGGCACGTGCTGCGGATTGTAGATCCGCATCACTTCGCCGTCGCGCTTGAGGACTTCGTACGTCACGTTCGGCGCGGTCTGCACCAGGTCGAGATCGGCCTCGCGCTCCAGCCGCTGCTGGATGATCTCCATGTGCAGCAGGCCGAGGAAGCCGCAGCGGAAGCCGAAGCCGAGCGCG
>JAEUIK010000394.1 GCA_016793185.1 Planctomycetaceae bacterium
CGAGGCGTTCGAGAATGCGCACGGCCATGCGGCACTTCTCGACACATTCGTCGACTCGCGACGCGGCAAAGAGCGTGATGCCGTGGAAGACGAGCGACTGTCCCTGGCCCCAGGTGTCGCCCAGGGCGCGGCGCATCTCAATGGAACGCTGCGAATAGTCGAGTCCGCGCCCAAACGCCCCGACCAGCGACATGCCCGGCCCATGTTCGGAATACGACTGAGCCAACTCGCGGCTCGGCTGATAGCGCTCGCCGAGATTCATCGCCCGCAGATGGGCCCACAGCGACATCACCTTGCTGCGCGAGTACCAGCAGCCGTGGGCAAAGTTGCTGAGGAGTCGCAGCGAGAGGCGTTCGGCGTCGTTGGGCGGACGCGGAATTCGATGTACGAGCAGCTTGGGGAGCGCGGAGTGAAACACCTGGACGACGCCTTCCCAGCCGAGGACGACGCAGGCCAGCCAGGACGAGCGGGGAACGAAGCGCCGCAGCAAGCGGAGCCCCGCGGTGAAGTCGTCGATGGCCGTTGACATGTCGCCGCGCTTGAAGGCGAGCTCTCCGAGTTTGCCCAGGATCTCGGCCTTGGCATAGGGGCCGTCCGCAACCGCGGCTGCCGCCTTGAAAAGTTCGCCGGCGGAGTCATACCTGCCACGGAGCATCAGGGCGTCGCCGAGCCCCTCGACCACGCGAAACCGCATGGCGTCGGTCTGGGCTCCACGCAGGGCGATCCGGTACTGCTGCTCGGCGATTTCGAGGGAGTGCTGCGCGCGCGCCTGTTCGGCGGCCCGCAGGGCGAACGGCAGCGCGGCCTCGCTGTCGCCGGAAGCGTCAAAGTGGTACGCGAGATCGGACGCGCTTTCCGGGGCGTGCTCCAACAGATAATGGGCTGCTTGACGATGGAGCGATTGCCGCCGCTCGACGGCCATGCGTTCCAAGGCCGCGGTGCGAATCTTATCGTGGACGAACACGCAGTGTGCGCCGTCCGGCCGCATCCACACCAACTGACGCTGTCGGGCCTCGTCGAGCGCGGCAATGCTCAGCTCGGTCGTCTGGCCGGTCAATTCCAGCGCCATCCGCAGATCGAACTCTTTGCCCAGCACCGCCCCGGTGGAAAGGAGCTCGATCGTCGCCGGCGGCAGGAGCTCGAGCCGTCGCGCCAGAAACGACGCGGCGCGCTCGGAAGACCCAGCGTCGGCAATCGCGGCCGGCTCGACGCCCCACCCGTCGGGCTGGGCGAACAAGGCGCCGCTTTCCACGAGCCCGCGCAGCACTGCGGCCGCCATGAACGGACTGCCCTCGGCCAGCCGCTCGATCGTCCGTACGACCAGCCCCGGCAGCGGCCCGGCCATCGACTCGACCAGCTGCCGGACTTCGTCCGGCTCGAGGGGAGGCAGTCGCAAATGCACGCGCGGGTCCGCACGCCGCAGCAGGTGGTCGGGACCGACTTCCTCCGCGCGATACGCGGCGACGATCAGCACGTGACGATCGTGCTTGGACTCGACCGCTTCGACCTGCCAGCGACGAATCAGTTTGAACGTCAGCTCGTCGGCCCACTGGCAATCATCGACGATGATCAGCACGGGCTTCTCGGCTGTGCCCAGGACGTCGAAGAGCTTTGCGAGCGCCTGAATCGTGCGCGCTTCGCCGGACGCCTCGGGCGGCAGCGGATCCGTCGATTGATCCACAAAGATGGAGGTCAGGGCAGGCAGTGCCGCCATGGTCGGCTCGCGGAACTCGCCAAGCTGAGCCTCCAACTCGGCGGCCAGACTGGGACGAGCACGAACCGCCGCGAGGATGCCATCGACGATGCCGTCGAGCAGACTGAAGGGATGCTGCGCAACGTCGCTCGTCCCTTGCCCGCGCAGAACCCACAGTCCCGCGCGCGCGGCCCGCCGAGCCGTCTCTTCCAGCAGGCGAGTCTTTCCGCCGCCGGACTCGGCTTCGAGCAGGATCAGCCCTCCCTGGCCAGCGCGGGCCGCGGCAAACTCGGCATCCATCGCACGAATCTGCTCGGTGCGGGCGACGAACGACGGCTCGGTCAAAGTGCCGCGTTTGTCGCTTGCGCCAATCACCACGTCGGGATCGGGATCGCCGGCGCGCAGGCCTTCGGTGATCGCGTCGAGATCGGCCAACGCAGCCTCGGCCGATTGGTAACGGTCGCGCGGATCCTTCCTGAGAAGGCGATGCACGAGCTCTTCCAGCGCCCGCGGGATCGCGGCGCCGTGTGAGCGAATTTCCGGTACGGGCGCGGTCATGTGCTCGAACAAGATCGTGCCGACCGTGTCTCCCTGGAACGGCACGCGGCCGGTCAAGCACTGATAGAGCAAGATGCCCGCCGAGTACAGATCGGAGGCGGCCGTCAGATCATGCTCGATCGAGCCTGCTTGTTCGGGCGACGAATAGCGGGCGATCTGGCAGGTCTGGTGGCAGCGTGGGTTGTCCATCGCGAGCGGACGAATCGGCCCGAAATCGACGAGGACCCCGGTCGTCAGCGGTCCCGTGGCATTGGTGATGACGTTGGTGGGGCGGACGCTGCGATGGAGGAGTCGTCGCGCATGGAGATCGCGCAGCCCGGCAAGCAAGCCGCGCCCGACGCGAAGCGCTTCGTCGACGCTGACGGGGCCCGTGGACAGGCGCTGCAGGAGCGGCGTGCCCGGCACGTAGCGCGAGACGAGCCAGAAAGAGTTTTGCTCGCGCCCTGCATACAGCACTTCGGCGAAGGCATTGCTGCGGAGCTGCCGGAGAAGATTCGATTCGTACTCGAGACGAAGCAAGGCGCTCGGCGCGAGGACGGACTCGCTGAGCGCCTTAACGATCACGGCTTCGTTAGTGCGGGTGTCGAAGCCCTGGAAGGTGCGTGCCGCCTGGTCGCCCCCCAGATTGCGCTCCAGCGCAAAGCGGTTGGCAACGAGCTGTCCTGGTTCGCAGGCGCGCGCGTCGCCGGGGGACTGGTTCG
>JAEUIK010000428.1 GCA_016793185.1 Planctomycetaceae bacterium
TTGTCCCCCCAGGACCCGCCCCGATGTCGACCTTCCCATGTGTCGAGTTCGACAACGTCACCAAGCGCTTCCCGGTCGGCCTCTTGGGACGTCGCAAGGTCACCGCGCTCGATCGCGTTTCGCTGACCGTCGCCCCGGGAGACGTCTATGGCATCATCGGTCCCAATCGGGCCGGCAAAAGTACTCTGGTCAAACTTCTGCTGACGATTTGCCGGCCAACGTCGGGCCGGATCACGCGCCTCGGCCGGCACGTGCGCGACCGGGCCACCTTGGCGCGGGTCGGGTATGTCCACGAGCAGCAGGTCTTTCCCATCTACCTCACGCCGCGGGCCTTGCTCCGGCAGTACGGCGCGTTGTCCTTCGTCCCCCGTATCGAGCTGGCGCAGCGCATCGATGAGCTGCTAGATCTGGTCGGGCTCGACGGCTGGGAGGAGGTCCGGATCGGCTGCTTCAGCAAGGGAATGTTTCAGCGGCTCGCCTTGGCGCAGGCCCTACTGAACGATCCCGAGTTGCTGGTGCTCGACGAACCAACCGAGGGGCTCGATCTCGCCGCCCGACGGGTGTTCCACGAGATTGTCCGCCGCCGGCAAGGCGCAGGGCGCACTTCGGTGGTGATCTCGCATCACCTGGCCGATATCCAGCGGCTCTGCAATCGCATTCTGGTGCTGCGCGACGGGCAGGTCGCCTACGAAGGCCCGGTCGGGTTGCTCACATCGGTGACGACGCCGACCGAGCGCGACTTCGAGGCGGCCGTCGAACTTTTCTACGCGGAAGCCACGACATGAACTTTGCCGAAATGATGACCTCGATCGGCGTGCTCGCGAAAGACACTTTCCTGCAAGCCCGCGCGCAAGGAATCTTCTGGGTGCTGTTGGGGATCACGGCGGTGTGCGTCGCGCTCTGCCTGAGTGCTGGCGTGAACGGTACAGCGACACTCGCCGCGCCGGGCGAGAATCCCGATTTTCTTCCGCGCCACGACGCAGAGGCCCAGGACCCGAAACGGCTTGAGCAGTCGGGCGTGTCGGTCGTCAGTGGCGAACTCACGCTGGCCTTCGGTGCGATTCGCGTTCCACTGGCGCGCGATGCCCGGACTGCCGTGCACACGTTGCAGTTCGCGTTGGCCAATGGGGTGGCCGATACGTTGGGCGTGCTCTTCGCCCTGGTCTGGACGGCCGGCTTCCTGCCGCGCTTCCTTGACCCCCGGGCCATCTCGGTGCTCCTGGCGAAACCGACGCCGCGGTGGTGTCTGCTCGTGGGCAAGTATCTCGGCGTGCTGGCGTTTGTGCTGGTGCAGGCGAGCCTGTTTGTCGTGGGAACCTGGCTGGCGCTCGGCGTCAGGACCGGGATCTGGGACACGCCCTACCTGTTGAGCATTCCGTGCCTGCTGCTGCACTTCGCCATCTTCTTTGGCTTCTCAGCGCTGCTGGCGGTCTGTTTTCGCAGCACGGTGGTGTGCGTCTTTGGCTCGATTGCTTTTTGGGCCCTTTGCTGGATGGCGAACTACGGCCGCCATTCGATTGTGGCGGAGGTGTACAAAGACTCGGATTCGGTCTTTGCCGGTGGGTTGACCACGCTGCTCGAGGCCGCCTACTGGATTCTCCCCAAGCCGGCCGATCTGGGGATCATGCTTTCGAACGCGCTCGACGCGGGCCAGCATTTTGCGCAGCCGGTGGCCTATAGCAGCGTGCAAGCGCACGGAGCGTTTCATCCCTGGCTGTCGGTGCTGGCCTCGGCTCTGTTCGCGGTCGTGGTGCTGTTTGCCGCGTCGCGTCAGTTCGAGGCCACGGATTACTGAGTTTCTTGGCTCAGTCTCTCAGCACGGTGGTTCAGGGCAAGGCCTGTCAAAGTTGCTCAACTCTTTGCCCAACGCCTGTCAGGGCAAGCCCTGACCTACGGGTTGGTAGTGCTGCGCGGCGCTAGACTTCGAGCTTCCAGGGATCGCGGTATTTGCGGCTGAGCATGGCGCTCGCCTCGGAGTCGCCCTGGATTTGCTCCGTGGCGGGATCCCATTTGAGGGATTCTCGGCCCAGCCGCATGGCGATGTTCCCCAGGTGGCAGATCGTGATCGAGCGGTGCGCCGTTTCGACGGGCGCAGCCGTCGGTTGCCGCGAAATCACGCAGTCGATGAAGTTGCGGAAGTGATCGTCGCTTTTATAAAGCTGGATCTCATTGGGGCCGATGACGCTGTCGAGAATCGACTTGGGATTGGCGTCGTGCTTGCCGCGCGTGGCCCAGACCGAGCCTTTGCTCCCCTCCCAGGTGACGCCCCCTTTTTCCTTGTCGGAGATGATCAGCTTGACGCCGTTGGCGTAGAGCGCCTCGAAGTGATAGGCGGTCGCCGTGTTCCAGAGCGGATCGGGGGCAAACTCGGCCTTCGCAGCGCGAATCTCGACCGGACCTGTCTCCTCGGTGCCCATTCCCCATTGGGCGCAGTCGGGATGATGCCCGCCCCAGTCGGTGACCTGGCCGCCGGAGTAGTCATAAATCCAGCGGAAGTTCACGTGGCAGCGGGCCGGCGCATACGGGGCTTCCGGCGCCGGTCCGAGCCACATCTCGTAATCAAAACCCTCCGGCACAGCCTCGGGCTGTTTGCGATCGCCAGTCTTGCCGAAGTCAGGACGTCCGCCGGGCAGTCCACAGCGGACGGTGTGGAGCTTGCCGATGCGGCCATTGCGAACCAGTTCGCAGGCCCGACGAAAGTTCTCGTCGCTGCGCTGCTGGCTGCCGGTCTGGAACACGCGGTTATACTTCTTCACGGCGTCGCTCATCGCCCTGCCTTCG
>JAEUIK010000461.1 GCA_016793185.1 Planctomycetaceae bacterium
TTCGTGGCCGGCGTGCAGCATCAGCAGCACGTGGCGGTTGAACTCGCCGTCGCCATTGATGGGCTCCGGCGCGGCGAAGATGCAGATCAGGCTCTTTTCGTTGCGGACCCAGTCGAGTGGCTCGCCGTCGGGGCCATACCAGCTCACGTCCGGCAGTTCGGTCGTCGAAGGCTGCCCCGTGAGGAACGCCTTCCGCCGCACGGCGGGCTGGTGCTTGCGGAACGAGTTCAGCGAGCGGACGAACCTCACCAGTGAGCTGTTCTTTTCGACCAGATCCCAGTCGAACCAACTGATGGGGTTGTCCTGGCAGTAGGCGTTGTTGTTGCCGCGCTGGGTGCGGCGGCACTCGTCCCCCATCAGCAGCATCGGCACGCCGTTGCTCAAGAGGAGCGAGGCCAGGAAGTTCTTGATCTGCCGCTCGCGGATGCGCTCGATCGACCGCCGCCGCGTCGGCCCCTCGACGCCGTAGTTTTCGCTGAGGTTGTTGTTGTCGCCGTCGCGGTTGTACTCGCCGTTGGCATCGTTGTGCTTGTGGCGATAGCTCACCAGGTCGTTGAGCGGGAAACCGTCGTGCGAGGTGATGAAGTTAATGCTGTGGTAGGGGCGGCGACCGCTCGACTGGTAGAGGTCGGCCGAGCCCGCCAGGCGCGTCGCCAGCGGGCCGACCATGTGCTCGTCGCCGCGCCAGAAGCGCCGCAGGTCGTCGCGATAGCGGCCGTTCCATTCGGCCCAGCGGAGGTTGGCGAAGGTGCCGACCTGGTAAGCCCCCGCGGCGTCCCAGGCCTCGGCGATGATCTTGGTGTCGGCCAGCAGCGGATCCTCGGCAATCATCTCCACCAGCGGCGGGTTGGGCACCAACTCGCCGTTGCGATCGCGGCTGAGGATCGAAGCCAGGTCGAAGCGGAACCCGTCGACGTGATAGTTCAGCACCCAATGCCGGAGGCAGAGGAAGATCATCTCGCGGACGATCGGGTGATTGCCGTTGACGGTGTTGCCGCACCCGGAGTAGTTGCGGTACCGGCTTTTGTCGTTCTCGAGCATGTAGTAGACGTTGTTCGCCAGCCCTTTGAAGCTGAGCGTGGGTCCGAGCTCGTTCCCCTCGGCCGTGTGGTTGAAGACCACGTCGAGGATGACCTCGATGCCCGCCTGATGCAGGGCCCGCACCATCTGCTTGAACTCGACGACCTGCTGGCCCGGCTCCTTGCCCGCCGCGAACCCGCGATGCGGCGAGAAGAAGGCCATCGAGTCGTAGCCCCAGTAATTGCGGTTTTCCTCGGCCTTTCCCCAGCAGCTATTCATGGGGAACTCGTGCACCGGCATCAGCTCGACGGCGGTGACCCCCAGCGACTGCAGGTAGGGGATCTTCTCGATCAGCCCGAGATAGGTGCCGGGGTATTCGACGCCGCTGGAACGCGAGCGGGTGAAGCCGCGGACGTGCATCTCGTAGATCACGGTCTCCGACAGCTTGCGCTTGATGTGGCGGTCCCCCTGCCAGTCGAACTCGTCGTTGATCACGACGCACTTGGGAGGGCGGATCGTGCCGTCGTCGGCGGGCAGATAGTTCCCGGCCAGGGCCCGCGCGTAAGGGTCGATCAAGCGCGCATTGCCGTCGAACCGCAGTCCGCGCGTCGGCTCGAAGGGGCCGTCGGCCTGGAGGTGATACAGCTGCCCGGCGCCGATGCCCGGCACGAAGACGCTCCAGATGTCGCCCCAGCGGTCGAGCTCGGGATTGAAGTGGATGATCTCGGCCGGCTCGCGGTCGTTGACGCGGTCGTAGAGCAAGACGCGCATGCCGGTGGCATCGCGGCTGAAGATCACGAACTGCACCCCGCCGTCGTGCAGGATCGGCCCGTAGGGGAGCGGGTGCGTGAAGTGCAGGGCAGGGGTGGGATGGGGGAGCAACGGCATAGTTCAAGCCAACCGGAAGGATCGCGGGACGCGTCGCTGGTCGAGGTCCGCGGACCGCCGTTGTCCTTCCGCAGCCGCCTCCAGATTACCAGAGCCGGCATCCGCGCTCGGGGAGAGCCGGAATGCCTCTCGCGCTCTAACCCACAAGAATATCCGCGCCGCACGCGGGCGCGGCAGGGGGAAGCGCGAAATTCCCGCGAAAATCGGGTGCAAGTCCCCCGGAGTGGGCGGTCGATCCGATGCCCCGGCGCGCCGGCCCGCGCGATCCGTGCGACCCAGATAATCGGTCCGGCAGGCGCTGGCCCGATTGGCTATTGCGCCAGCTCGTTGTGGAACACTTCGTGGCAGGTCGCGCAGCTCTTTTCGAGCCGGGCATTGGCCGCCGTGGCGGCGTCGAAGTTCTTGGCGTGTATCGCCTGGTTCAACTCGCCCGCCGCGTCCCGCATTTCCGCCGAGAACTGGAACCACTTGTCGGTATCGGCCGGATTCTGCACCTCGTGGGTGTCGCCGGTCACCGCCTGGGCGATGACGGCCAGCTGAGCCGAGAATTGGGCCGTGTCGCCGGCCATCTGCTCGAAGCGATTTTTCTGCAGGCCGCGCTTGAGCCGGTTATTGAGGAACGTGACCTGCTTCATCAATTGCCCCATCGAGGCCACCTTGTGCCACGTGGCTGGCTCAACGGTGGCCGTCCCGCTGGCTCCGTCCGCCACGGCCGCCTTGATCTTCTCGGCCGCCTGGCGGGCGTTTTCCACGTCCGACGCTTGGGCAAGTCCCTGGGCGGCCGCCAGCAAATCGCCGCTCGATTTCTTGAGCGGGTGGTCCTCGTCGCTCAGCGCCAACGCCAGGGCGATCGCGGCCAGCGTGTGGGAGTCCTTGAGAATCTTCGCCTGCGCACTGGCGAACTGGGCCGCGTCGCTAGTCGGCGCCGCGAAACTCTCGGCGTACCCGCGGGCGGCGGCGATCAAGTCGGCGGCCGGCGCGAACGTCGACACTGCCGGGGCCGCGGGGGGCGTGGGCTCAACTCCCCGCGCGGCGCCACCCGCGCCCAGCACGGCCAACGCGGTAAAGACTTCCGGCAACCTCGAGCGGATCAGGAAAAGGTGAAGCTTGGGCATGGCGGTTTTTCTCTGGCAGGGCTCAACGACCCGTCGCGGTCTTCCCCGCGACAAACGGGCTTTTCGACACTAGCTCGGCCCGGCGGCTCTGGCCGTGCGAGCCCGCTAGTCTGCCACCTCGGCACACCGGTGGCAAGCAGCTCCCGGCGCTGGCTGGCGCGATCGTGACGGTCGTTTGACAATCTTTGGGGAGCGTTCCTAGAATCGCGGTTTCGCTCCGTCCGCTCTCCAGGTTCGAGGCATGCCGAAACTTACGTACAAGGATGCCGGCGTCGATCTGGAGCTCTATCGCGACTCGATGGCGCGGCTGCCGCAATTGCTGCGGCGCACGCAGTCGCCGCGGGTCATGCCGCTCGAAGGGGGCTTCGCGGGGCTGTTCCGCCTCGATTTCGAGAGCCCGCTCTTCGCCCGCAAGTACCACGAGCCGGTCCTCGTCAGCTGCACCGACGGGGTGGGGACCAAGCTCAAGGTCGCCATCCAGGCGGGACGGCACAGCACGGTCGGTATCGATCTCGTGGCCATGAGCATCAACGATGCCCTCTGTTGCGGGGCCGAGCCTCTCTTCTTCCTCGACTACGTGGCCATGGGCAAGGACGACCCGCCGCTGTTGGAGCAGATCGTCTCCGGCATCTCGGCCGGCTGCCTCGAAGGGGACTGCTCGCTCCTCGGGGGCGAGACCGCGATCATGCCCGACCTCTACCAACCGGGCGACTACGACCTGGCCGGTTTTTGCGTGGGCGTCGTCGAACGCAAGCGCGTGATCGACGGCCGCGCGATCAGCGACGGCGACATCCTCCTGGGGGTCGCTTCGAGTGGGCTGCACTCCAACGGTTACAGCCTGGCGCGCAAGATCGT
Source organism: Planctomycetaceae bacterium (assembly GCA_016793185.1). GTDB lineage: Bacteria > Planctomycetota > Planctomycetia > Pirellulales > JAEUIK01 > JAEUIK01. The sequence continues at coordinate 3,879 of JAEUIK010000461.1, forward strand.
CTTCGAGGCGGGGGGGCACCAGGTCGACGACTTCATCGACGAATTGGGCGAGACGGTCGCCGACGCCCTCCTGCGCCCGACCCGCATCTACGTCCGCGCCGTGCGGAGCATCTTGAATTACTACCGGGTCAAGAATGTCGTGCACGGCATCGCCCACATCACTGGCGGCGGCTTGCACGAGAACTTTGCCCGGATCCTGCCCGAGGGGACGCGCGCGATTTTCCAGCGTGAGAGCTGGCCGCGCGCCGCCGTTTTCCGGTGGCTCGAGCGGCTCGGCGACGTCGACCCGGCCGAGATGGACCGCGTCTTCAATCAAGGCATCGGGCTCGTGCTGGCCGTCAGCAGCTATTACGCCGAAAGCGTGCAGCACCAGCTCGCGGACCTCGGATACGAGAGTTGGCCGATCGGCCAGATCGAAAAGGGAGAGCGCGAAGCGGTGTGGGGCTGAGGGACTGGGCCCTCAATTCCTGGCGCGCGGCCGTCGCAGCGCGGCTGGCGTAGGCGTAGGTCAGGGCTTGCCATGACCTACTGGACTGACCTACCGGACTGTCGTCGCCACGCGGGTTCCCTTGGACGGACCCGCCTCGGTCAGGGCGGCGATCACTTGCTTCTTGGTCACCAGATCGCGGAGCACGATCGGTTCGTTGGGGCGCTCGGCCGAGAAGATGGCGTACACCGGAATCGTGTTGCTGCCGAGTTGATTGAGCACATCCTTGATCTCATCCGAGCCGTCGGTCCAGTCGGCGACCAGCGGCACCACCCGGTTCGAGTTCACCAGCGCGCTCACCGATTCGGTGTTCAGCACGAGCCATTCGTTGGCTTTGCAGGTCGGGCACCAGTCGGCGGTGAAGTCGATCAGAACGGTGTTGCCCGCGGCGATCTCCCGTTCGAGCGTCGCGCGCGAGTAGGGTTGCCAGGCAATCGAGGTCTCGCGTGGAACGAACAGGTAGAACCCGAACGCCGCCACCAGCGCCGCCACGCCAATCGCCTGCGACCAGGTGAACAGCTTTTGCCGCAACTCGGCATACAGGGGCGTTCGGCCGATCCACCAGCAGGCGGCCCAGATTCCGACCAGCATGCAGAACGTGGCGGGCAGGTAATTCTTGTCGGTGAACGTGAACAAAAAAACCACCGTGCCCAACAGGAAAAAGCCCATAATCTGCTTGATCGTGTCCATCCAAGCCCCCGGCTTGGGCAGGAACTTGACGAGCTTCGGAAACGCGCCGATCAACAGGTAAGGGCTGGCCATTCCCAGACCCACGCAAAAGAAGATCAAAAAGATCATCGGCGTCGACTGTTTGAGCGTGAAGCCGAAGACCGGTCCCAGGAAGGGGCCGCTGCAGGGGGTCGAGAGGATCGTCGTGATCACTCCTTTCGAGAATGCGCCGATCGCACCTTCGCGCGATTCGAGTTCGCTCGCGCGGCCGGTGCCGACAAAACCGGGGATCGGGATCTCCCACACGCCGAGAAAACTGAGGGCCATGGCAAACACCAGGCCCGCCATCGCGATATTGAAGCCGGTCGAGCTGAATTGCTCCCCCCAGCCGAGCTGAAAGAAGGCCGCGAGCGCCGCCAGGACGAGAAACACC
>JAEUIK010000481.1 GCA_016793185.1 Planctomycetaceae bacterium
CGAGGCGGGCATCAATGTCCATCTCGTCAAGCCGATCGATCTCGAACAACTGCAACAACTGCTCGTCGATCCCCGGCAGGTCGCCGCCCAGCGCGACAAGGCTGGCGAATAGGCGTGGCAATCCCGCGGAGCGCCGGCCGGCGAGGCTCGCTCAATATTGGCAGCGCTCGCTGTGGACCTCGTACGACTTGTGCTCGGTGAGGGGCTTGCCCGGCTCGTGACAGTGCCGGCAATACCGGGTCTCGGGCAGCTTGCGATGGGCGAGCGTGGTTCGCTTGTGGACCTCGTGACAGCTCAGGCAGGTCTGCTGGCCGCCGTAGAGCGCCACATCGCGGACGTTTTCCAGCACGTGCGCGTCGGCCGGGTTCAGGTGCGGATCGTCGGCGCGGGACCAATCCACCTCGAAGTCGCGAAACAAGTTGTCGCCCGGCACAAAGTTCGTCGGGTAAGGGCGTTCCGTCGTCTTACTCTTGCCAAAGCGCACATGGCAGGAAGCACAGATGCTGGTGACGACCTCGGGAGGATCGTGGCGTTCTTTGGCCAGGAGCATCAGCTTGGCGTCGTTGGCATGCTCGAGCGGCGAATCGCCATGGCAGGCGAAGCAATCGATCGGCACCGTCGAGAACGACATGGTCTCGGGATCGACGCCGGTCGTGTGGCAGCCGGCGCACTGGGCCCCGAAGGTCTTGGCGTCCCAGTGGGGATTCTCGGTGTGGTTGAGGCGATACCGGGTTCCCCGGCTGGGGCCGGCGCCAACGCTCAGCAGGTCGAGGTGGCCGTAGCGCTCGCCGCGCTTGAGAAAACGCGTCTGCCGGCGGTCCCCCATCACCAGCGTCGCTTCGTCGGCAAACGGCTTGAGCGCGGGATCCTTGGCCAGGGCCTCGATCGGAGGGCTATCGACGGCCTTGTCGCGAATCGTCTGGCTGTGCCGATCGGTCTGGCTCCAGGTGGGGCCGACGTCGTTCCGGTGGCAAAACAGGCACTCGCCCGCTTCGACGAACTCGGGCACTTCGCCGTCGACGTGGTCGGATCCCCAAGCCGCCGGATCGCGCGGGGCGCGGCCGTCGGGCGCTTTCGCGGCAACCGGACTGGCGGTGGCAGCCGGTTCCTCGGCCCAGGCGGCTTGCCGCGCACGGCGCCACGCAGTCTGCGACGAACTCGGCGCCGGAGGCGAACCCAGCAGCGCCAGGCCCGCCAGAGCGACGGCCAACAACGCCAACAATCCACAACGAGGGAGCCAGACCATCGGTCTTTCTCTCGGGCTCAAACGGAACGTTGACCAAATGACGCGGGCACTGCCCCTGTCGACTGCTGAGAGTCTAAATCACCCCCTTCGCCTCGTCCACGGCGCGAGCAGATCCCCACCCTTCGGCACAGCGTTGAAGCGCACGGCCGCCGGCGTCGAGAACACAGCCTCCGGCGTCAGGCATACAGCGCGTCGATGCGGGCTCCGCGGTTCAATTGCAGCGGGCGGCCCTGGATGTCGCGCAGCGTCGTCGCGGGGTCGATACCCAGGGCGCGATAGACGGTCGCGCCCACATCGGCATGCGTGTAGGGCGTGGTGACCGGGTAGGCGGCGACGGCGTCGGATTTGCCGATCACTTGCCCGCCGCGAACGCCCGCCCCGGCGAACGCGCCCCAGAAACAGCTCATCCAATGGTCGCGCCCGGGGCTGGTGAAGTGCGCGAGCTTGCCGTCGGGCGGAACCAGCTTAGGGGTGCGGCCGAACTCCCCCATCATCACGATCAGCGTCTCGTCGAGCCGACCGCTGGCGGCCAGATCTTCCAGCAGCGCCGACACTCCCCGATCGAGCGGCGGCAGCAGATCGCTGAGCCCGCGAAAGTTGTTGTAGTGCGTATCCCAGAACGCATGGTGGCTGAGATTGGCCTGGATGATCGAGACTTCGGCCTCGAGCATCCGCCGCGCCAGCAGCAAGGTTTGTCCGAACTGGTGACGGCCATAGCGATCGCGCGTCGCGGCCGACTCGCGTTCGAGGTTCAACGCGTCGGCTAGCCGCCCGGAGGTCAACACGCGGAACGCTTCGTGCTGCTGGCTCGAGTAAGCGCCGGTCTCGGCGCTGGCCGAAAGCTCGGCTCGCTGGGCGTCGATCGCCGCCAGCAGCGAGCGCTTCGAGCCCAGGCGATCGACCGTCAGTCCCTGCGGCATCCGCAGACTCTCATCCACGCGATACTTCGCGTCGTTCGGATCCTGCGCGACGCGATACGGATCGTACTTGGCGCCGAGTAGTCCGGCGGTCTGACCGGGATAACTCCCCGTGCCGGGATCGATCAGCTCATTTGGCACGATCACGGCGTTGGGAAGTCCATCGTTGCGCGGGCGTAGATACTCGACCACGGCCGGCAGTGCCGGCCAGTCGCGCCGCGAAGCGACGAGCCCCGCTCCGGCCGGCAACTCGTCGATCCCACCCAGCAAACCATGCACAGCCAGGCGATGGTCGCCGAACCCCGGGTTGCAGCTCATCGTCCGCACGACCGCTAGCTTGTCGGTCTGCTGGGCCAACCGCGGCAAGTGTTCGCAGATCTCGAGCCCGGGCGTGCGTGTCGCAATCGGCGCGAAAGTGCTGCGATACTCGGCCGGCGCGTCGGGCTTCATGTCGAACGTATCGAGCTGGCTCGGTCCGCCGAACAAGAAGATGAACAGCACCGACTTGGCGCGCTGCTTGCCGGCCGGCTCGGAAGATGCGCTCGACTCAATCCGCGCTTCGCCGGCCCGCACGCGTTGGGCGAGCAACCCCGGCAGCCCGAGTCCGAGCATCGTCGAGCAGCCGATCTCCAGCACCTGGCGGCGCGTACGCTGTGCGCTGCTGCAGCCGGGCGACGTGCTGTGCGAACGGGC
>JAEUIK010000485.1 GCA_016793185.1 Planctomycetaceae bacterium
AGGACGTCGCCAACGCGCGGCTCACCTTCGTCAACGGCTGCGTCGCGACCCTCACGGCATCGCGGGCCAGCTACCAGGCGGTCCGCCAGATGCACGTCTGGTGCGAGCGCACGTTCGCCTCGCTTGACTTCGCCACCCGCAACGCCCGGCTGGTCCACCCGCACGCTTCGCTGCTCAATCGCGAGTTCGCGACAGGACGCCTCTCGGCGGCCGAGGTCGACCATCTCAAGGACCATCTCTTCGAGGACTTGCTCCGGGTCGAGGACGTGCAGGGCGAACCCTGCGACCAGCTCACAGCCGAACTGTTGGATTTCGCCGACAGCATTCGCCACGCTCGGGCGCCGCGCGTCTCAGGCGAGCAAGGGCGCGAAGCGGTGGCCGTGGCCGAGCGGATTCTGCAGAAGATCGCCGAACATCAGTGGGACGGCCATCGGGCCGGACGGATCGGGGCGCTGGCTCGTCCCGCACCCGCCATCATTCCTGGTCCGCACTGGCACATTCCGGCCGCCCGCGAAGCGCGCGAGCACAAGGAAGCCGGCTAAGCTGCGGCAGGTTCACTTCCGAAACGGATTGAACCGCAGGTAATTCCAGTGCCGGTACAGCTCGCTCTGTTCGAGCAGATCGGCGTGCGTGCCGGACGCATGGATCTTGCCCTCCGAGATCACGATTACCCGGTCGACGCTCCGCAACGTGGCCAGCCGGGTGGGCAGGAAAATCGTCGTGCGGCTGCGGGCGAACTGGCGGAGCGTTTCGTCGATTGACGGCGCCGCGGCGCCGTCCACCTCGATCGAAGGTTCCTCGATCACCGCGACGGCCGGATTGCGCAGCCAGGCCCGCGCGATCGCCAGGCGCCATTCGACGACCGGGGGTAGCTGCAACCCGTGCGGGCCGACGACGGTGGCGAATCCTTGCGGGAGCGCATGAATCGCCTCGGTGGCATGCACGCGCCGCGCCGCTTCGCGCACGTGCTGGAGCGTGAAGGCGGGATCGCCGCAGCTTACATTGTCGGCCACCGTGCCGGTGAAGAGCCAGTCTCCCTCCATCACCAGGGCGAGGTTCGCCCGGAGTGAATCAAGCTGGACGGTTCGGAGTTCGTAACCGTCGTAGAAGATGCGTCCGGCGGCGGGATCGAGAAAACGCCCCAGCAGCGCCGGCAGCGCATGCCGCGTCGCCTTGTCGGTGCACACGATGGCCACGCTGGTCCCCGCGGGGATCGACAGGCTGACCTGATCGAGCAGCCGCCGGCCGTGGCCGTCGCTGAAGGTGACCGCGTCGAAGGCCAGGTTGTCCGCCAGCCGCCGGATCGTGACCGCTTGCGGAATCTGGCCGATCTTGGGCTCGCGATCGAGGTAGTGGAAAACGAAGTTCGACGCCCGGCTGGCGCGGCGCACGACGTGCCGCAGGCGATAGATCCGCCGCGCGGGGAGCCAGGCGGCGGCCAGCGACAGGTAGAGCACCGTCGCCGCGGCAAAGGAGATGCGCGCCGGCTGCTGCAGGATGTTTGCCCCGGCGATCGCCAGGACGATGACGCTCGACGAGAGCGTCAGGAACGCCGCCAGGGGATCGAGCAGGGCTTCGTGGGCGTCGCGCTGCGTTGCCTCGCGCCGGAAACTTGCAAGGGTTTCGCTCAACGGTTGCCCCGGCGATTCGTGCAACGACAGTCCGCGGGCGAGCCGCGACTTGCGGAGCGACTCGAGCGCCAGCGACATCAATTGCGCGGCGCGTTCGCCGGCCAGCGTGCGCCGCAGCCGAGTGCGATTCTTCGTCCACGCGAAGATGGTCCAGCACACATAGGCCAGCAGCACCGCCGCGATCGCCAGCCAGATGTGGACGATGAGAGCCGTGAGGAGCAGCGAACCGGCCAGAATGGCCATCCGCGGAAGCGTGCGCCACCAGGTGAGCAGTCCGTAGCGGAGCGTTTCGGCGCGTTCGGCAAAGAGTTCGGTCGCCGGGGGTTCGGCTCCGTTGGGAAGTTCGGCGCCCCCCAACTGAAAGGCTTGCGCGGCAATCGCGCGGCGCAGCTCGAGCGTGCAATCGGCCGCATCGCGGATCGCCAGCCGGTCGAGCAAGTACAGGCAGACGCATTGCACCGCGATCAACCCCAGCGCCGCGCCCACCAGCCAGGCCAGGCTCGAGGCGTTCTCACGCAACGAGGGAAACGTCTGCAGCGCGCTTTGCGCCAGGGAGCCCCAGGTCGTACCTTCGAGGCGGATGGCCCAGGGCGTAAGGCCCGCGGTCTGGTAGGTCAAGCGACCGTCAGGTCCTGGCGTCGGAGATCCCGCCCAGGGAGCGTGACGCTGGGCTTGCTCGGCGCTGACTTCGCAGCGTCCTTCGGTCGAGAAGAGCTCGACAAATAAGCCGGCCAGGAGGATCAGCCCCACGAACGCGAGCGACGCGACCAGGCTGAGCAAGTAAGTGACGAGCGTCGCAACAACCGAGCGACGAGCATAGCGTCGAGCACGGTGAAACGAAGCCAAAGGCATGGGAGGAGTCTTCCCAGGGCTGCGGCGGCGTCTGAGAACGCTGTCTCGGCCGCCTCCTGCCGCACGCTACGACAACCCCCCTCAGCCGCCCTGGAATCGAGCTTCTCCAGTCTAGCTGCGCGGCGACGCGCAATCCAGCAACGAGTGGCTGCACCCGTCAGCCGGGGAAGCTGGCGGCGGCGATCAGGCCAGGTCGCGGTCGTCGAACAGCAGCAGCGCGACCACCAGGGCCATCCCGCTATAGAGAAGGCAATAGAGGGCGACGCCACCGATGTACGTCAGCGGCACCACGCCCCCGGCGGCGATGACCGCCTGGATGTTGAAGTAATCGAGATTCGGCAGAATCGTTGCGATCAACACGCCCATGAAACGCACGATCGGAAAGCGACCCACCGAAGATTGCACGATCGGCGGCAGCAAATGCCCCAGCACATAGATGGCCGAGCAAATCAGCAGGTTGGGCATCATCGGCAGCCGCGTCGAGATGGCCACGCTGATCGCCGTCAGGACGATC
>JAEUIK010000514.1 GCA_016793185.1 Planctomycetaceae bacterium
TTCTCCGCCGGCTTCCCGATGCGGCCTTCGAGCGCATCGGCTGCCATAACGAGGATGGGGAAAAGACGCTCGCCAAATTCGTCAAGACTTACGTTGATCACCTGCACCATCACTTGAAGTTCATCGAGCAAAAACGCGCACTGCTGGGCAAGCCTCTTCCTGCTTGACCGCTCGGTGCCTGCCGTCCGGCTCGATCCTCTCCGGATGACCACTCGAGTTTTGCCGGTTGACCCGCTCGATCCCGAGCCGGACGCGATCGCGGCGGCCGCCGGGGTGCTACGCGCCGGGGGACTCGTCGCCTTTCCGACCGAAACGGTCTATGGACTGGGAGCCGCTGCGCTCGATGCCGGGGCGGTCGAGCGGATCTTTCTGGCCAAGGGGCGTCCCGCGACGAATCCCGTCATTGTCCATGTCGCCGACCTTTCGCAACTCGAGCAAGTGGTGGACGTCTGGCCCGAAAGTGCGGCGCGGCTTGCCCGGCGGTTCTGGCCGGGGCCGTTGAGTCTGGTCCTTCCGCGCCGGCCGGAAGTTCCCGACGTCGTCACGGCGGGGGGAGCAACGGTGGCGGTTCGCATGCCGGCGCATCCGGTCGCGGCGGCGCTGATTCGCGCGGCGGGCGTGCCGATCGCGGCCCCCAGCGCCAATCGCTCGTTGCGAATCTCTCCGACCACTGCCGAGCACGTGCTCACGACCCTTGCCGATCGGATCGAGCTTGTGCTCGATGGCGGCAGTTGCCCACGCGGAATTGAATCGACCGTACTCGATCTCACGACCGACCCCCCTACCCTGCTGCGGCCGGGATTGATCACCGCGAGCGAGCTGTCGGAGATTCTGGGGACACGCATACAACTTGCCGAGTCTGGACGCGAAAAGCGGCCCGAGCCGGTGCGCTCGCCCGGGCTCTCGACGCGACACTACGCACCCCTGGCTCCGGTCGAGTGCGTTGAAAGCAGCGGTGCGGCACGAGTTCGTCAGCTCCTGGCCGCAGGGCATCGCGTGGGTTGGATGGGCTGGGAAGGGACCGAGCGGGTCGGGCACGGGCAGGTCGAGGCGGTCGCGATGCCGCGCGATCCGGCGGCCTATGCGCTGCGCTTGTATGCGGTACTCCATCGCTTCGACGAATGTGGCGTTGAACGAATCATTGTTGAGATGCCTCCCGACACCGAGCCGTGGCGCGCGGTGCGCGACCGGCTGCAGCGTGCCGCCAGTCCAGCATGACGCAGTGGCAGAATTCTGTATTCTCGGCGGGAAAATGGTTGACTACCCCGCCACGCAGGGGGTAGACTCGCGGCTCGTTAGGGCGCTACTCGTTCGAGAAGCGCTGGATTTTGAGCGGTTTTCGGACGAGGGAGACGCTCGCTTCGGTGTGCCACCGCTGGGTGGCCCCAGCCTTCGCGGCTCTCTCGACACGTCTGTCACATCGAATGCGGCCGTAAGTGGCCCAACCGTGATGTTCGGGCAACCCGCCAGGGATGTTGGCCCGCTTCGCAACGGTTTAGGCCGATCTGATCCGAGCGTGGGGCAACTACGGGCTTCGTTGGCGCGAATCGAATCGCAGGGACTTGGACGAGGCGCTCATGAAGGCTTGGCGTTGTCCCTCCGCGAAGGCGGGGAGGTGGTCGGCCGACTTTTTCGGCGGGTGGACGACCTCCCTCTGCGGCGGCTTGTTGCTCCTGGCCTCGACCGCGCTCGGGCAAGGGCTTTCCGCGACGGATCGAGAGAAGCTCGGCCTGACCCAACTCGCCGAAGTGGCGGGAAGCGCCATGCCCACCGGGGCGGGCATCACCGTGGGGCAAGTCGAAGCTCCCCTCACCGCTGGGGGGACGAACTACATGCCCAACGCCAGCTACTTCAGCAATCCCAGCGCGCAACTGCTGGCCGACACGATCGTCGATAAGAACGGGGCAGGAACCGTCTCGACGCATGCCACGGCCGTGGCCGAGGGCATTTACGGCACTAACGGAGTGGCGCCCGGCGTCGCTAATGTCGACGTTTACAACGCCAATCTCTGGATCTACGCCAGCGTGTTGCGGACCACCAACTGGCGCGCTCCCCTGCCCGTGACTCAGCGCGTCGTCAACCACAGTTGGATCGGCAGTTTTGCGGCGTCGGGCAATAACGGCGTGGCGACGGCGACCGACATGCTTCGCCGCGTCGACTACGTCGTCAATCGCGACAAGGTCGTGATGGTGGCCGGCGTGAACAACGGCCTCGCAACCCAGTTCCCGCAGGTCGTCGCCAATGCCTACAACGTGATCTCCGTCGGTTTGACCAATGGCTACTCGAGTCCGGGGCCGTCGACCATCGACGTTCCCGGGCGAACGAAGCCCGATCTCGTCGTGCCGGCCACGAGCACCAGTACCGGAGCGGGCTGGGTGACGGGAGCGGCGGCCATGCTCCTCGAAATGGTGGGCGAGGATTCCGCGGCGTCGCAGCCGGCAACGATCAAGGCAGCGCTGTTGGCCGGCGCGGTCAAGACGCCGTTTGACCTGCACGGCGCGACCCCCAGCGCCGTCGACAACTGGTCGCACACGCCGCAACAGCCGCTGGATCTGCTGCACGGCGCCGGGCAGATGAACATCTACAACAGCGCGCTGATTCTGGCCTTGGGTCAGCAGTCCGCCAGCAGTACGGAGGATGTGAACCTCACCGGTTGGGACTATACGGCCGTCTCGCCCGAGGCGACGACCAAGTATTTTTTGGAGATCCCCACCGGCATGGTGGCGATCAGCTTCTCGTTGATTGCCACCTGGAATCGCGAGATCGAATTCACGCAGGGAGTGAACTATCAGCCGGCAACGTTGACGCCGTCGCTCGCCAACGTCGACCTGGCAATGTATGCGGCCACCGGTTACGAGCAGGGGGCGCTGATCGACAGCAGTATCTCAACGATCGACAACGTCGAGCACATCTACCGTACCGGGCTGGCGGCAGGGCGCTACGAATTCGACGTTACCACCAGCACGCTGGCCAATGTGGCACTGGCCTGGACGACCCAACTGGCGATGCAGGGGGATGCCAACCTCGACGGGATTGTCGATGGGGCCGACTACACCGCCTGGGCCGACCACTATCTCGCGACGAATGCCACCTGGAGCCAGGGGGACTTCAATCTGGACGGCAATGTCGATGGAGCCGACTACACCTTATGGGCCGACCACTTCGTGCCGGGATTCGCGTTCTCGCCGGTCCCCGAGCCGTCCTCGTTCGTGCTGCTGACCGCCGGCCTTCTGCTGCTGGCATGGCGCGGCGCTTGCCGCCGCCCGGTTCGATAGCCGACACGCAAGCGGAAGCACGCATCACGAGACGTCCGCGGCGACTCGGCTAGAGCGCTGCAAACGGGCTGACATCGTCACCGGCACCCGAGCCGACAAACTCGCCTGCCGGCGGGGCGGCCGCGACGGAATCGGTCGAACTCGGACGACGCTCAACCGGCGGCTGCACGAGCAGACGAGCTTTGTCGATTGCGCGCGGGAGAGGAATCAGCATCTCCTCGAGCGGGACTTCGCGAGTCGCGTGTCCGCGGCGCAGCTCCGCTCGCTGAATGCTGACGTCCTTGGGAGCCTCGATTCCCAGGCGAACCTGGTTGCCGCGCACTTCGACGACGGTAATCGTGATGCGGCCGTCGAGGACAATGGTCTCTTGCGATTTCCTGCTGAGCACAAGCATGGCAATCCTCCGTGAAAGCCGAAGATTCACCGATCTCCAAGTTGGTCGAATCTTATCGCTGGAGTGTACGCCCGTCAACTATTTATTTGGGGCTCACAAGTAAAATCTCTCGCAGATCGGTCGAGGTGGTGTGGCGAGAATAGGTAATTTGCACCGGCGGTCGCCACCCCTTGCAATCGGCGGCCCCGACCCGACCGATAAATCTGGGGCCGCGATGACTCATCCGTCGGAAGCCCCCTTCATGAATCACCCCAACGCCGATCGCGTCCGCCAGCTGGTCATCGAGAGCCTGCCCGACTACGGCGTCGCCGATTCGGAGCTGGTTGCGGAGACCCTCTTGCTGCGCGATGGTTACTATTGCGGCCGGAGCTTCATCTTCGACTCGATTCGCGCGGTGTGGCTGGCCGAGGCGGGCCAGGTGAAGTTCTTTGCCGACGATGGTCGCTGGCTCGGCACGCTCGAGCTCGAAGAAAACGCCCCCCGCCGCAAAGCGGCTTGAGCCGCCCCGCTCGGGTTGGGGCCTTGTCGCTCGGCGCGCACTCGGGAGCTGATCCCCGCCCGCGAGCGCCGCGTCAGTTGAGATTCGGATTCGGCGGAACGTGTTTGATGTTCAACGCCGTGATCAGGGACGAGCCGACCAGCTGTTTCGTCATGCGCAGCCAGAGGTCGTCGGGCGAGGAGAAGACCGCCTCGATCGTGGCCTGACCGGTGAGCCATGACCCCCCTTCCAGCTCGCCTTCGAGCTGGCCGGGCCCCCAGCCCGCATGGCCAATGAAGAACCGCGCTCGCGGCTCGGCCTGGGCGGCGAGCTCGCGCAGGTCGTCGGCGCCGGCGGTGAAGTACATCCCCTCGATCACGTCCAGATCGCTGGCTGATGGCAGGGTGTGAACCGCCATCAGCGGACCTGAGACGGGGCCCCCGAGGTAGATGAGATCGTCGCGCGCGCACTCGGCTTCAACCACTTCTTGCCAGACCTGCTTGAGATTCGAAGGAGTCTGCCGATTCAGGACAAGTCCCA
>JAEUIK010000518.1 GCA_016793185.1 Planctomycetaceae bacterium
GCCGAGCACCCGTTCTTCTGGGCCGGATATCTGCTCGTCGACACCGGTAGCACGGTGGATGGTCCCGTCGCACCTCCGGCTGAGGAGGGGGACGCCGCGGGAGCGGCCGAGCCCGCCGCGCCGGCCGCGGAGGGTCCGCCGGCCGTGGCGGCGCCCGCCGCGGACATGCCGGCCGGCACGCCGGCGCTCAGCGGTCCGGAGGCCGAGATCCTGGCGCCCCCCGACGCTCCGTTCGGCGCCGTCGAGGAAGAAGCGCCGGCCAAACCGCGCGGCAAGAAGCCCGCCAAGCCCAAGCCGAGCAAGACCCCCAAGACCAAACCAGCCAAGAAGCCGGCTCCGGTGCGCTAACTGAGTTCGCGTCCGGCGACGGCGCGCGGTCCGCGGCGTGACGCCGGTCGTCTTGTCTGAGCGTTCGTTCGTCGAGTTGGCGTCGACTGTGAATTCTCTGCGCTCCGGCGCAAATCGCTTGTTGCGCGTCGCCGGTGCGCCTAATCTACCGGCCATGTTTTCGCGGCAGCCGATCCTCATGCCTGCGGCGCGTCCAAGTTCCGCGCGACGCCGTGCGCTCCGGCTGGCCTACGCGAATGGGATGCTTTGGTCGGTCGGCAACGGTCTCACCACCGGGGCGCTGGTCGTCTACCTGGCGCGCGATCTGGGGGCGAGCGGTCTGCAGTTGAGCCTCCTGCTAGCCGCGCCGGCGCTGGTCGGCGTGTTGCGCCTGTTGACGCCGGCGATCGTCGCCTGGCTGGGTAGCGCCAAACGCGCCTGCCTTGCACTCTCGCTCGTGAGCTACGTGCTGATCTGGGTGCTGCCGGCCGTCGCGTTCCAGGGAATCGTGCCTCGTCGCTTCGCCTTGTCGGCGCTGGTCGTCTTGATCTGTGCGCACCAATTGCTCGAGTCGACCGCGCTGGCGGCGCTGTGGGGGTGGCTGGCCGAGATCGTGCCGCGCCAAGTTCGCGGGCGGTACTTCGCTCGGCGGCAGATTCTGCAGCTGGCCGTCCTGATCCCGACGATCCTCGCCAGCGGCTATTTCGCCGACGCCTGGCGCGATCGTTATCGGGGCGACCCCGAGCGGATGCTGCTCGGCTACGCGATCCCTAACTCGGTCGGTGCGGCAACATTGCTGGCGTCGCTCCTTCCGCTGGCGCTGATGCCCGATTCGCTCGCGCGCGAGCGGCCGACGCCAGGCACGCCTTCGCCGCGCATCGCGGCGCGGAGTCCGAAGCTCACTCCGTCCGCGCGAGGGGTGAGCGTGCTGGCCCCCTGGCGCGACGTGCGCTTCTGGCCCCTGCTGATCTTCGGCTGTTGGCTCTCCGCTTCGAACGGCCTGACGCAGACCGTACAGAATGTCTTCCCCAAGGAGGTGCTGGGGTTGGGCGTGTTTGCCCTCGCGGTCATGCGCACCGGCATGCAGGTCGGACAGATGGGATATGCCGCCTGGGTGGGCCCGTTCAGCGATCGCTACGGGAACCGGCCGACATTGATCGCGTCGCAACTTTTATTGGCGCTTGCACCGCTTTGTTACCTGGCGGCCACGCCCGAGCGCCCTTGGATCCTGGGAGGCGCCTGGTGCCTGTGGTCGGCCTACGCCGGCCTGAATATCTGTCTGCCGAACTTGTCGCTCAAGTTGGGAGGAAATCGCGACGCGGCTGCGTACGTCGCCACGTACTTCGGGGTCACCAGCGTCTTCTACGCGGGCAGCACGATCGCCGGCGGCGTTCTGTTCGATGCCTTCGAGAACGAGTCGACGATCCCCCTGCTGCGGGCATTGGGGGGCCGGTTCGCGATCTTTTTTTGGACCGCCTGGATTCTGCGTTCGACGGCCGTCTTGTGGTTGACGCTCATCCCCGAGCCCGGGGCCTGGACGTGGCGGCGAATCCTATCTCGCCGTGACGCCTAGCGCACCGCCGCGAGCTTTAGCCGGCCGACCAGGGTCGCGCCGGTTGCGCGTGAATCTTCGGCCTCGTGCTCCCCTGGAGCTTGGCGATGGCTGCTTCGGCCGCGGCAACGCTCGCGGCGTCGGAATGCGCCGTGAGCGCCAGGTTGATCGTCCGCCGCTCGCCTCCCTTGAGCTTCACCACGCGGCCATTCTCGGCCTCGAAGGGGCGCTGATTCGGAAAGTTCACGCCCGGCTCCAATCCGGTCACATAGCCGTCGCCAGCCATCTGCGTGCTCTTCCAGACGGTGAAGCACGGAAGCTCCCGGACGTTGAACGAAAGGCTCGCGCCGTAGTTGCCGTGGGCGTTGCGCAGCAGCGCCGTGGTTGCTCCGTCGCTCGCGGCGGCCAGCTCGAATAAGTACACCTGTTCGGTATAGCCCGCCGTCTCGGCGTCGTAAGTGTCCCACGCTTTGATCCCCTCGGCGGCGCGCGGGGTCATCGGCATCACGGCTTTGAGGGGTGCGACGACCTTGGCTCCGGCATCGAGCAGCGGCGGGCCGAAGTTCACGTGATACAGCAGCTCGAACTCGCCCGGCTCGGCCGAGAGATTCTGCACCTCGTCGGTGAGGCGCACGCCGGGCTCGCCCGGCCGCGTGCGGATGGTCGACGTGAGCCGGAGCTTTGGATGATAGAGGCGTGCCTCGTCGACGACGCCTGTCAGCGCCAGCTCGCCCGATTCGCTGTCGATGCTGAGCGTCACCTGGTGGGCGGGCGAGTTGGCAATCTTGCCGTGCAAGGGATAGACGAGCTTCCCTTGCTGGTCGTGGACCGGCCCGCCGTTGGATTCGAGACCGCAGCGGCAGAGCAGCTCGTCGAAGCCCGCCAGCCAACCCAGCCCGCTCGGCTCCCAGAGGTTGACGAACTGCGGGTGCACCGGTCCCAGGGCAGGGGAGTTCCAACCGAGCTCGAGATCTCCCAGCCGAGCTTTCCACAGCCCCATCCCGCGCGTTGGCAGAACGCTCACTTGGAACGTGCCGTTGTCGATCTCGACGACGTCGACTCCGTCGCGGCGGCCCCCTTGCAGACGCCGCTTGCGCACGCTCAGCCCGGCCGCGGCGCCGGTGAGCTCGGCGGAACCGAGGGAGAGGGAATCGACCGCGAGATCTTTGGCGAGGTCGAGCAAGGTCCAGGTTTTGATGGGCATGATGCTTTGTGGAATTGCCAGCAGGTTGGAAGTCAGACGGCGCGACTTGCTGTGCGCTGCCGCCCCCCAGCGCGTCGCGATGAATCTACTCCCCCCGCGGCTTGTTTGCCAGGATTGCCGGGTGCCCCGCACCCGAGTTTCGGCCGTCGGCCGCCTCGGTCCGCTGCTTGCGACCCCCGCCCGGTCCGACTAAAACAACGGTTCTCCGCTGGGGGAAGAATGGCGGCCGGCGGCGCTGCGTGGGGTCTGGTTTTTTTCCATCGTTCGAGCTTACGTGGGAGTGTTGTCCGAATATGGCCACGTCGTCACCGTCCAAAGTCACCAACCAGGTTGCCCGGCTCGTCGATCGCGCCCTGGACGCCGGCGCAGGGCTCTTGCGTCTTACCCCCACCTGGGTCCCCCGCAGCTTCTTGCACCCCGGCAAGCGGATCAAGCTGGCCCCGACCGACTGGTATGCCTACGGCGCCCACCGCGGCGGCATCGACGAGCGCTGGTTCGCGAGCACCACCGAAGCGGCCAACGAGGGACGCGTGCCGGACGAAGGCCTCAGCTACGTCGCCTTCGGCGGCGAGCGCGCACAGCTCAAGGACGCCGTGAGCGAGGCGGGCGACCGCTTGATCGGCGCGGCGATGTTCAAGCAGTACCAGCGCTGGCCCGTCTACTCGAAGTTCTTCGACAACATGGGCCCCATTCCGCACCACATGCACCAGGGGTTCAAGCACGCCAAGTTGACCGGCCAGGAAGGGAAGCCCGAGAGCTATTACTTCCCGCCGCAATTGAATAACGTCGACAACAACTTCGCCTACACGTTCATGGGCCTCGAGCCCGGCACGACCAAGCAACAGGTCCGCCAGTGCCTCGAGAACTGGTCGCAGGGAGACAACGGCATTCTCGATCTCTCGCGCGCCTACCGTCTCAAGCGCGGCACCGGCTGGTTGATTCCGCCGGGCGTGCTGCACGCCCCCGGCTCGCTCTGCACCTACGAGCCGCAATGGGGCTCGGATGTGTTCGGCATGTTCCAGTCGCTGGTCGAAGGACGCGAGGTTCCCTGGTCGCTATTGGTCAAGGATGTACCGAAAGACAAGCACCAGGATCTCGACTTCATCATCGAACAGCTCGACTGGGACAAGAACGTCGACACCCACTTCAAGGCCAACAACTACCTCGAGCCGATCGTCGACGCGTCGCGCTCCGGCCCCGGCTACACCGATCGCTGGATCGTCTACGGCACGATCGACGGCGAGCAGCTCTTCAGCGCGAAGGAACTGACGGTCGACCCCGGCGCCAAGTGCCAGCTGCAGGATCCGGGGGCCAGCGGCTGGATCACCGTCCAAGGCAAGGGGCGCATGGGGAAGCTCGCCCTGCAGACGCCGGCCATGATCCACTTTGGCGAAGAGACCGAAGACGAAGTCTTCATCACCTACGAAGCGGCCCAGCGGGGCGTCGAAATCGAGAACACCGGCAGCGAACCGCTGGTGGGTCTCCGCTATTTCGGACCCAATACGCACGCCAGCCTCCCCAAGGTGGGTGACGCGAATCGCAAGTAGTCCCGGCCGCGCCCCCGCTAGTGGCACTTTCCCGACGCATTCTCCGAGGCAACCTCCGCATGAGCCCGTCGCACACGAACAATCGTCCGTTCCTGCACAACGCCGCCTGGCCCGGGGTGGTCGGCAAGGGCGAAGGCTCGGAGCCAGCCATCGAGCTTGACACGATGCTCGACCTGACGGCCGCGGCCGAAGTCGACGGCGTCAAGTTCGACGGCGTCGATCTGTTTCTGTTTGCGCCGCACGTCGACATCGATTCGAGCGACGACGATCTGCAAAAGCTCGTCGAGCGCGTCCGCGCGCGGAACCTGGTGATCGGCTCGGTCGTCGCGCCCGTCTGGCCTCCCACCGGGGGCGGCTCGGCCATGGGGAGCGAAGCCGAGCGGAAGGCGTTCTTGACGCAGGTCCGCAAAGGATGCCGCATCGCCCAAAAGCTCCGCGAGCTCGGCGCCCGCCCGTACGGTGTCGTGCGGATCGACTCGGCCGTCGACCCGGGGACCTGGTCGCAGGGAGATCCGCTCGCCAACTCGAAGAAGATCGCCGAGACGTTCCGCGAAGCGGCGACGATCGCCGAGGCGCACGGCGAGCGGCTCGCCGCCGAGGGAGAGATCTGCTGGGGAGGGATGCACGGCTGGAAGAAGATGGTTCAGCTGCTCGAGCTCGTCGATCGGCCGCAGACGGTTGGCTTCCAGGCCGACATGGCTCACACGCTGTTGTACCTCCTGGGCTACAACGCGCCGGAGGATCGCATCCTGCCCGAGAATTTCGACTGGAGCGACAAGCCCGCGCTCAACGCGGGCTTGCAGCAGCTCACCGCGGCGCTGCGTCCCTGGACGATC
>JAEUIK010000523.1 GCA_016793185.1 Planctomycetaceae bacterium
GACCATGCACATCAAACCTCTCACTTCGGCGGAACTGCCTGCCGCCGCGATTGCCCTGGCGAGCGCCTTCCAGGGCGATCCTCTCTATACCTTCGTCGTCCCCGCTGCCGAGCAACGCCGGCGCTGGCTGCCCGTGATCAAGCGCGAGGTTTTGCGCAACACGCAGCCGCTGGGGCACACCTATGCGGCGTTCTCCCCTCGCGGCGCGGTCGCGGGAGTGATGGCGCTCACCCCGCCGGGGCACTTTCCGCATCCCTGGTGGGCGAACGCGCGGTTGTTCTGGAACGTTTTGCTCCGCCCAACTCCCTGGTGTCCGCAGCTCAGTCACCTTTGGCCGCTGCGCCGCTATGCCGCGACTTTCGACGAGATCCATCTCCGCGAGCCCCACTGGTACGTCGATGTGGTCGGCATCGCGCCGGAATTCCAGGGACAAGGGCTGGGCACGCGGCTGCTACACACGGCAATCGAATTGGCGCAGGGCTCGCAGCATCCGCTCTGGCTCGAAACGCAAACCGCAGCGAACGTCGACTTTTATGCAGCGCTGGGATTTCGCGTGACGGTGCAACGGCAGCCGGCCCCTGGCGGCCCTCCGACGTGGGGAATGGTGCGCGAATCCGCTCGCTGAAGTTGCGAACCTCGGAGCGCCGCGCTCTCCGCCCGGCTACTGCAACTTTTCGAACGGAACGTTCAGGATCGGGTACGACTTCCAGTCGCGGAAGTCGAAGTGCCACCACTCGAACTCGTAGACGCGAAAGCCCTCGGCCTCCATCGCTTCCCGCAGCAGTTCGCGATGCCAGCGCTGCCGTGCGGTGCCGCCGGGATAGTCGGGAAACGACCGGGGCGAAAACTCGTCATAACCGCCGGTCATGACGACCGGTGCGCCGGACTGCAACTCGTAGAGCGTGAGATCGACGGCGCATCCGCGATTGTGCCGCGACCCCTGGCTGGGATCGGCCACGAACATCCGCATCGCCTCGGGCGTGGCCTCCCAGAACATCCGCGTCACATGCCAGGGGCGATAGCCGTCGAACACCAGCAGGCCGTATCCCTGCTGGGCAAGACGACGGTGCGCGCGGACCAGCGCCTCGGCCGCGGGGCGCTGGAGGAACGCCCGCGCTTGCGAATAGACCGGTACGCCCAGGAAGTTATTGTCGCCGGCGTAGCGCACGTCGAGCTTGATGGACGGTTCGAGCGCCGTCAATTCCACGAGGTCGGCCGCCCGAAATTCGCCCCGCTCTTCCGGCGGCTGGGCTGCCAAAGATTCGCGCCGCACGTCGTCGATCGCGCGGCGGGGGCGGATGCGAAATACCCCGTCGTCGGCCCCTCCCGGGGAACGGCGCTTGAAAACCACGCTCGCGGCTTCGACTTCGATTGCCTTGCCCGCCGCGTCGCGCCGAAACACCAGGCGCTCGCCGTCGTAGAGCCCGGCAGCGGGAAACCCAAACTCGTCGGCCGAGAATTCCGTGAGAGGATAGCTGAAGAACCACTCGATCAGAGCCCAGAGTTGCCCCTCGCGTTCGAGGATGTAAAGCGTGTTGTGATCCCAGCCGTACTCGCCGATCAATCCCTCCCAACGGGCGGGAATCTCCGCCGGCGCTGGGTTATCGGCGCGCCGGTACTTGCGGTTCCCGAGTTCGAGGCCTCCAGCGGGCGGGCGGACCAGTCGGGCCCCTTGAGCCAGCCGGCCGTCGCACACGAGCCCTTCCTGATCCTGGCGGACCTCGGCGACGAAGTCATCGAGCGGCGCCAGCAAGTGCCCTGGACGCCAGACGAGCTCGATCGTGCGCTCGCCGTCGGTGTAGCGGCCGGCCAGCTCACGCGCGTGGTGCTCGGCCACCGGTTCCGAGCGCGGGTACTCGGCCAACGGCTCTCCCGCCCGCGCTGCGAGCATCCACTTGAAAGCATAGTCTGAGAGTCGCCGAACTACGGAATTGGTGACGTCGACGTTCGTCACGACGGCAACCCCCAACTTTTCGTCGGGAAGCGCGGCCACCTCGGTCGCGAACCCATACACGGCCCCGCCATGCCCCACTCGCTTACGCCCTGCGAACGGCTTGACGTGAAATCCCAGACCAAAGCCGGCGGATTCGCCCGCCGCGACAAATTGCGGAGTCCACATCTGAGCTAACGTCGCGGCGCTGACAAGTCGCCCATTGACTCCCCGTCCACCCGCGAACAAGGCGCTCAGGAATCGCGCCTGGTCGCGGACAGTGGAATAGAGATTGCCCGCGGGCGCGGTGCCCAACTGGAAGACCGGCGCCGGGAACTCGCGACCGTCGTAGGTCCACATCACCGCGTCCGCCAGCTGAGTGCGAACCGCATCGGTCAGCTCGAACGAGCTGTCTGCGAGCCCGAGCGGCTCGAGAACCACGCGCTGGAGGTACTGGGCGAAAGCCTCTCCCTGCGTGTGCTCGAGTACCAACCCCACGGTGGCGATGCCCGCGTTGGAGTACTTCGTGCGCGTCTCGGGCGGATAGACCAACGTGGTGGAGTTCAGACTGGCGACGCTCGCTGCCAGCGTTGGCTCGACGGGATCGAAGTAATGACCGACGGGGGACTCCCGCACCAGACCCGAGCGGTGCGCCATCAATTGCCGCAAGGTCACTTCGCGCCCAAAGGGATTCTGCGGGCGAAATTCAGGCAGGTACTTCGAGACGGGCGCATCAAGATCAAGCTTTCCTTGCTCGACCAGCTGCATCACCCCCAGGTCGGTAAAGAGCTTCGACACGGAACCCACGCGATAGACCGTATCGGCGGTCGCCGGCCGGCTCCGCGCACGATCAGCAAATCCGAACCCCTCAGCCCACACCGTCTGCTGGTCGTCGACCAGGGCGATGGAGAGGGCCGGCAGTTTCTTCGATTCCATCTCGTAGGCCACTGCCGCGCGGAGAGCGGCGATGACCGGCTGGTACCTGTCGATCGCCGAGTTGGCCGGCGCCGGCGGCTCGACCGCTCCAATCATCCTGACGCTTCCCAGCGCGAGCTGGAACGCAACCAGCACGGCCCCCAGAGTGACGAAGGGGAGCGGCGAGCTCGGCACGCGCAGCGGGAAGTTTGCTCGGAGATGCATGGCATTTCGACCCACGGAATTCGTTGAGTGACCGACGTCTCAGCTGGCCGCGATTGTAGCTCAAATGACGACCCGTTGCGGCAGTTCAACCCAACCCTGGACAAGCCCGGATCGACAGCGGCGCGCGGCGCCATTACGATTGCGAGAGCCGTCCGCCGACCTTGCGCCGAGATGCATATGCCCCAAATCGATCCGAGCTATCTGAATCCGACCTGGTACGTCGACTCGGATTCCCCCAGCGTGGTGGCCTTTGCCGCCGAGGCCTGCGGCGACGCGCGCGAGCCGATCGACCGGGCGGTACGGCTCTTCTATGCGGTCCGCGACAAGATCCGGTATTCCGCCTATGGCATCGACCTGCAGCCCGAGAGCTTTCGCGCCAGTCGCGTGCTCGAGCTGGGACGCGGCTGGTGCGTGACCAAGGCCTGCCTCTACGCGGCCGCGGCCCGGGCGGCGGGCATTCCCTGCCGACTAGGGTTTGCCGATGTCAAGAATCACCTCGCCACGGCCAAGCTGCGGGCCGCCATGGGCACCGACGTCTTTTGCTACCACGGCTACAACGAGCTCTGGCTCGAGGGGAAGTGGGTCAAGGCGACAGTCGCCTTCAACCGCAGCCTATGTGAGAAAGCCCGGCTCAAACCGCTCGAGTTCGACGGCCGGACCGACTCGCTCTACCATCCCTTCGATCTCGAAGGACGGCGTCACATGGAGTATCTGCACGACTATGGCGCTTTCGCCGACGTGCCGGTCGAAGCCATTCTGGCGAAGTTCGCCGAGGTATACCCGCGGATGACGCTCTTCGCCAACCAGCCCGCGGCTGGGAATCTTTCCGGCGACTTCGAGAGCGAAGTGGCTGCCGAAACGGCCGCGCGGGACGAGGGTCCGGCTTAGGCGGAAATCCCCGTTAGAACATCAGCCGAAACGTCGCCATCGGGGCGAGCGTGGCCAGCCCGCTCGAGCCGCCGTTCCACCCTGACAGGTCGAGCCAATCGTACGTGTATTGCACGTCGATGCCGACCGAGACCTCGCTGAAGCGGAAGCAGCCGTACCAGACGTTGTAGCGGTTGTAGGCGACCCCCAGGCTGGTGAACATGCCAAAGTAGGTATCGCTCTTGGCCACGTTGCTCTGGTACGAGAGCGCCGACGGCAGGCTACCCAGAGCAATGCGGTCGGCGATGGCCGCCTGTAAGTCGCCGCTTTGCTGATACCGATAGGTCGCTCGAGCGTGACCCCAGTGCAGGCCCATCCGGCCTACGAACTGCACGTTGCGGATTCCCGGCTGCTGCCAGCGCGCGGGCATGAAGTAGGTTCCCAGCGCGGCATGCACCGTGGCCCTCCGCAGGTCGCGGAGCGTCGTTTCGTAGAAGTCGTCAAGAAAGATATTGGCGCTGTTGCCGGTGGTGCTATCGATCAAGGTGCCGGAGGTCGTGATCGACGACCGCATCGCCCCGTTTTCCCAGAATCCGCCCCCCCCTTCCGAAAAGGGCATCCATGTCTGGCCGCCGCAGCACCAGAGATGGCGGACAGCCCCCTGGATTCCCCAACCGGTCAACAGATAGTTGTCGAGGCGGTGGTCGCCGACCGGCGACACCGTACCGGCGCTAATCAGCAGTTCGTTGCGCCCCATCAGATCGACCATCGCCAACTGATGCTGTTCCGGCAGATTGCAGTTGTCCAGCTCTTCGGGGTCCGGCGGAAGCGGCACGGCCGCCGTCGTCGTCGCCCAGATGCTGCCACTCCGCGGCGGCGAACCATCTCCGTTGAAATACCGCTCCGGCGCCGTCACGCCCGGCAGGGTCACGGTGGGACGCGGGTCAATCTGTGCCGGCTGGACGGGCTCGACAACGGGCTGCCGCGTGTCTTGATACGCCGCCGGAGCGACACCAGATGCCAACGAAACCCAGGCCGGAATGGCACTCACGCCATCGACCGTCATCGGCGGCAGTCGATCGGCCGCCATCTCCAGTGTGATTGGCGGGAGTCGCTCCAACCCCACCCCGGGGGGATCGATGAACTGGGCCGCTGCAGGCGTCACCGCACCGGAGAGCAGCGTTGCGCCGACCCACAGGAGATGTGCCGGCCACCAGGTTCGTCGCCGCAAACAGGGATTCGACATGGAAACTACCGTTGGCTGCTCGGCAAGTTGCCCCACAACAGGCTCGTCCCGTGCAAGGTCCTTGCGCGGTCCGGACGCCGGCGGCAGGTACGGTCCTGCCGACTATTCCAGTAATTCGACCTTTGCGACCTATAGCGATTAACAGCCGGGTGCGTGGGCGGCATACCCAACACAAAGCACGCATTCGACCCATACTTCCTATTATCACTTTCCGTAAGATGATCAGCGTGGAGCGGGCTTCACCAAGTGGTCTTGCAACATACCGACCGGTAGGTATATTTACGGATATATTCCACAACAGGACCGCGCATGACCACAAACCCCGCGACAGAAACCGCCGCAGAGGACGTCTCGGCCCGGATCGCTCGGGTTGCGGCTCAACTCTTCGCCGAACAGGGCTACGACGCGACATCGGTCCGCACGATCGTCGAGTCTGCTGCGGTCACAAAGCCAGCCCTCTACTACTACTTCCAGAGTAAAGAGGGGCTGGCCCACTATCTGCTGACGGAGCCGATGACGCGGCTCGTCGGCAGCATGCAGTCGATCCTGGCGGGAACCTCCGCCGGGGTCGAAAAGCTGGAGCAGTTGATCGAAGCGCAGTTCGCTTTCTGTCGCGAGAACCCCGACCGAGCCCGGTTTGTCTATGCGTTGTTCTTTGGCCCGTTGGGCCGAAGCCTGTCGACCGAGTTGACGCAGTATGCCAGCACCATGCGGGTGATCGTCGACGAGGCGGTCCTCCGGCTCGCCGAGGAAGGAGTCATCGAGGCTGAGCAGACCGACGCGTGTGCCACCTGCGTCCGCGGCCTGGTTACGGCCTACACGATGGACTTCTTGTACCGCGAGGCGCCGCTCGATTCCGAATTGCCGGCGCGGTGCGTCAGCGACGTCCTGCAAGGATTCGCCCGTCCCGTGGGCCGTGGTCGACGCCGACCGCTGGCGCAGCCCGAGACCCCTTCAACATCTCTGGAATAACTTGCCCGATGAGACGACGCCCGCTGAAAGTCTTGTATCCCAAGTGGCGTGCCCGCGGCTGGCTGTTGCTGGCGACTGTTGCGGCGCTGGGTGCTTCCGGTTGCAGCCACGAATCGGAACCCGAAAAGGCCGCGCGGGACGATCAGCCCATTCCGGTCACGGTAGCAGCCATCGAGCGCCGCTCGGTTGAACAGACGATCGACATAGTCGGCACGCTCCGCGGGTGGGAAGAGGTCACGGTCGGCGCGAAGCGCTCGGGTCGGATTGCCCGAGTCCTGCACGACATCGGGGACCGCCTGCCGCCGGGAGATCCGCTGGTCGAGTTGGAGACCGTCGACAGCGGCCTCGCCCTGGCGCAGGCCGAGAAGCGCCTGGTGGCCGACCTCAGCATGCTGGGTCTCACAGAACTTCCGGCGGAAGACTTTGACGTCGCCGCCGTGCCGTCGGTCATGAGCGCCAAGGTGACGGTGGAGCGCGCCACGCAAAACCTCGATCGGGAGCAACAACTTACCGCGCGCAACGCGACGACGCAGCAGCGGCTGCAGGACGCCGAGTACGATCTCAAGCGGGCGCAGGCCGACTACGAACATGCCAAGCTCGGCGCCCGCTCGACGTTGGCCAATGCCTTTGCCAGCAAGGTCGCCCTCGATCAGGCGCGGCAGGCGCAGATCGACATGATCGTGCGCGCCCCGGTACCTTCGCTCAAGCCCGCCCAACTGGCGCGACCAGCCGAGTACGCCGTCTCGAAGCGCTCGATTGCCGAAGGGCAGATGGTGCGCGAAGGTGACCCCGTCTTTCAGCTCATTATCGATAACCCGCTGCGGCTGGTGGCCAGCGTTCCCGAGCGTTTCATTCCTGAGATCGCCCCCGGGCAGCAAGTGACGCTCGAGGTCGCTTCGTACCCGGGCCGCACCTTCACGGGGAGCGTCGATCGAATCAATCCCGCAGTGGACCCCGCCAGCCGGACGTTCCAGGTCGAAATCGGCATCCCAAACGACGAGCACCTGCTCCGTCCAGGCAGCTTTGTCGAAGGCAAAGTGCTGACCGCTTACCAACGCGAGGCCAACATCGTGCCGATCGAATCGGTCGTGCGCTATGCCGGCGTCACCAAGGTCTTCGTCGTCGACGGCGATCACGCGCGCGAAATCGCCGTCAAGATCGGCGATCAAGGCAAGGGCTGGATGCAGGTGGAGGGAGACATCCCGGCGGACGCTCAGATCATTACGTCGGGGCAAACCCAGCTCGCCGACGGAACCAAGATTACGATTCGCCAGGTCGACGAAGCGCAGCCCGCCGGCCCCGCGACCCCCGAGCCCGCGACTTCGCCGGCTGCCGAGCCTGCCGCGCCAGCCGCAGCGGGCTGATCCACGTAACCATTCCAGTCACTGCCGTACAAGCTCCTCCTTATGAATCTCTCGGAAATCTGCATTCGTCGCCCCGTGTTCACCTGGGTGCTGGTGGCGGCCCCCGTCGTGCTGGGGGTGATGTCGTATAACCGTCTGGGGGTCGACCTTTTTCCGAACGTCGACTTTCCGGTCTGCGCCGTCACGACGGTGCTGCCCGGCGCCAGCGTCGAAGAGATGGAAACCTCGGTCACCAAGCCGATCGAGGACATCATCAACACGGTCTCGGGCATCGAGGCCCTCCGTTCGACGACCTCCGAGGGAGTGTCGATCGTCACTGTGCAATTCCTGCTCTCCAAGAACGGCGACGTCGGGACGCAAGAGGTGCGCGACAAGGTCAATTCGATCCTGGCTAATCTGCCGGAAGGAACCGAACATCCGATCGTCGATCGTTTCGAGACGGATGCGGCGCCGGTCATGACGATTGCCGTGTCGGGCCGCCGCGACTTCCGCGAAGTGACCGAGATCGCCCGCAAGCGCATCAAGGAGCAGCTCGAGACGGTCCCGGGCGTGGGCGCCGTCCACCTGGTGGGGGGCCGCACGCGCGCCATCAACGTCGTACTCGATACCGATCAATTGGCCAGCTATGGCCTCTCGGTCGAAGATGTCCGCGTGGCCCTGCAGCGGCAGAATCTCGAAGTCCCC